>CBDUUF010000114.1:0-5691 GCA_965370375.1 uncultured Desulfuromonadaceae bacterium | reverse complement strand
CAGATGCTGAAACTTTTTGTCTGATCCCCGGTTCATCAAACCTCGCAGGCTTGACCCAGCATAACGACGATCAAACTCTTCGTAAATTCCGCGCAGCTCTAATTCCAGAGTCAACAGCGCTTGCCGTTGCTCTGCTGAGAGTCGATCTTCAATCAGTTCACAAATAAAAGTCAGGCAATTATATGGTCGTACAGAAGGCGAGAAGCTGCAGCCCGCAACGCCAAAGTAGGGGCAGCTCTGTTGAAAGTCCGGGGTTGGCAAAGGTTGGTTCAATACAAAGTGAGCAAGAACCGTGACCAGGGTTGGATGATAGAGGCCATGCTCACAACAAGCACCGGCACAATCACGACATACTTCATCGCCATCGGCGATAGAAACCAGACAATGTATTTGCTGTTGAAGGTCAGTGAGACGCTCGATTTTCCCGGCAATCCACAAGCGATCTTCCTCGCCTAAAGCTTGCCATTCTACTTGAACTTTTTGGATTATGTCTTGCCAGAGGGTTTGGCGGGAATCAGGAAGTGTCTCCACAAAATGCCTCATCTGAATTACCAATTGACATGCCGACGCTGGTCAGGCTAAGCAAAAATTTCGTCCCCCAAGGCGCAGTGATTTTTCAGAGGCGAAGGCATACACCTGTATGTCGAGGTTCTGAAAGATTATTGCAACGCAGGAGGGCGGAATTTTTGCAACGCCATGCTCAAAGGCTGAAGAAGGCCATAAGCCGGGTTCTGTTCCCATCCCCGGTTACCCGGAAACAGGTGATGGCCATTCATCTAGGACCGTCGTTGCCGACGGCCTCAAGCAACCAACCCGGGAGCTTCGGACGGGCCGTCCTCAAACACTCCTCTATTCGGTCTTGCTCCGGATGGGGTTTACCGAGCACCCGACGTCACCGTCGGGCCTGGTGAGCTCTTACCTCACCCTTTCACCCTTACTCCTCCTTCGAGGAGCGGTCTACTCTCTGTGGCACTTTCCCTGGGGTCACCCCCGGTCCCCGTTAAGGACCATCCTGCCCTGTGGAGCCCGGACTTTCCTCCCGTCTGCCTTGCGGCAAACCGGCGACCATCCGGCCTTCTTCAGCCAAACAAAATGGCGTCGCTATATTATTCTTTTTGCGAGTGCATCAAACAAGGGTTCGGACTTGAACCATTACTGCGTCAGGTTACAAAATCAAGAATCGGCCTGAGCAAGATACAGCATCCGGTTGCAATGCGGGCAAGTCAGAATTTCTTTGGTCGTGTACAAGTTGTTGAACAGTTGTGGCGTCAGGTTCATGTTGCAACCACAGCAAGTTTCCTGCCGCGCTTCAACTACCGCAATACCGGCCCGGCGATCGAGCAACATCTCATACCGCTTGCGCAGTGACGCAGGGATTTTATCCAGATAACCATCCCGGCGACCATCACCTTCACCCAGAACCGTGTCACAATCTTTGAGGGCAGCTGCGATCTCTTTCTGGCGTTCCCGAACTTGCTCATTCATCTGCCCAAGCTCATCGACCTTTTCCTGACAATCATTGTTCAGAACCTCTTTCTGTCCGTCCAGAGCAGTGATTTTGTCCTGAATCTCCTTGTTCAGCTTTTTTGCCGTATCGACCTCTTTCAGGACCGCAACGTATTCACGTTGTGTCTTGATGGACGGCAGACGATTCTCAGCTTTGCTGATATTCCCCTCTTCGATCAACAGATCCTGGGAAAGGTCACGGCGCTGCGCATCGAGTTCAGCTACGCTCGCCTGCAGTTCATCGACCATCGCCTGAACCCGGCTCAATTCGGCAGCGATTTCCGCCTGTTCTTCGGCAAGCTTTGTCCGTCCTCGACGCTTGGTGTTCAACTCCCGATCGAGCATCTGGAGCTCCATTAGTACTTTCAATGTTTCCTGCACGTGTTACCTCCTGCCTGGTTATGGCCTTGCTATGATTTCTATGCCGTCCGAAAAGGATCCTGCTCCCCGGTCACGGCTGAAACTTCGAAATCGAGCCCTTTCTCTTTGGCTGCAGCTTTAAGAGCTCGGCTTAACTGTTCAACTGCTATATGTTCTGTTGCAAAATGTCCGGCATCGACCACGGTCAGACCAAGCGCTTCGGCCTTGCGTGCGTCATGATAACTGACATCGCCGGTCACCAGCAGATCAGCGCCCTGACGTGAAGCGGTCTGCAACAATGAGCTGCCGCTACCACCGCAAACCGCGACCTTTTTAATTTTATCACTCCCTGCTCCGGCTACCCGCAACGTCTCAACTTGCAGAGCAGCTTTGATCTGCAAGAGCACATCAGACAGAGCAGTCACCTTGGCCAAACGACCGATTCTACCTAGCCCGATATCCGTACGATTATTGATAATCGGCAACAGATCATAGGCGACCTCTTCATACGGATGGGCTTTGATCAGACGGCTCACCACCCGACTGAGAGCTTCCTTCGGTACCAGCACTTCCAGTCGCACCTCTTCGACGGATGCATCTTCGCCAACCTTGCCGACAAACGGCTTTGTTCCGGCTGACGGCCGAAAAGTTCCGGTTCCAGCGCTGCTGAAGGAACAGCGGTCGTAAGCACCGACCTGCCCCGCCCCGGCTTCAAACATGGCTTCAGCGATAAGCTCTTGATGCTCGATCGGCACAAAAACAACCAGCTTGAACAGCAACCCGGACGGCGTCTCAAGCGGCGTCGTCTCAGCCAGGCCGAGTGCCTGTGCCAGCCAGTCATTCAAGCCGTTATGCGCCCGATCAAGGTTGGTATGGGCCGACATGATCGCCAGACCACCACGCAACGCCGTGCAGACCAGACGCCCGGTCTCATCCCTGGTTGTTACCTGCTGCAAAGGACGAAAAATCAGCGGATGGTGACAGACCAGCATTTCAGCGCCAAGGCTGATAGCCGCATCAACAGCGACCGGTGAGGGGTCAAGCGAGATCGCAACGCGCGAAACTGTAGCCGCCGGATCACCTACCTGCAAGCCGACATTGTCCCACTCCTCTGCCAGAACCGGAGGATAGAGTGCGTTCAGCAGACCGACAACATCCTGAACTCTTACTATCTTTTTCGCTGCCATGAACCCTCATAAAAAAAGAGTGCAACTGTTCGGTTCAGTTGCACTCTTTAAGACTATCGCCTGACATATGTTAATGAGACTCGAATGGTCATCAGCTTATTTCGTGGTGGGCCCACCAGGATTCGAACCTGGGACCGACCGGTTATGAGCCGGTGGCTCTGCCAACTGAGCTATAGGCCCTGATTATTTAATTATAGCCCAGCCTGCCCAGGGAACCGGCCGCACTCACTACAAAACTATTCGACGAAACTCTTCAGCCGCTTGGTCCGGCTCGGATGCCGCAATTTGCGCAACGCCTTCGCTTCAATCTGGCGGATCCGCTCACGGGTAACAGAAAAATCCTGTCCGACTTCTTCGAGCGTGTGATCCGATTTTTCACCGATACCGAAACGCATGCGCAACACCTTCTCTTCGCGCGGGGTCAAGGTTGACAACACACGCGCAGTCGTGTCGCCAAGATTCCCTTTGATAACAGCTTCCAGGGGCGTCACAACCCCTTTATCTTCAATGAAATCACCTAACGAAGAATCTTCTTCCTCGCCGATCGGTGTTTCTAGGCTGATCGGCTCTTTGGCAATTTTCAAAACCCGGCGGACCTTTTCCAGCGGCAGTTCCATCCGCTCGGCGATCTCTTCCGGAATTGGTTCGCGACCGATCTCCTGCACCAGCTGCCGGCTGGTCCGGATCAGTTTATTGATGGTTTCGATCATGTGCACCGGAATACGAATGGTCCGTGCCTGGTCAGCAATGGCCCGGGTAATCGCCTGGCGTATCCACCATGTCGCATAAGTCGAAAATTTATAACCGCGCTGATACTCAAATTTGTCGACCGCCTTCATCAGGCCGATGTTCCCCTCTTGAATCAGGTCGAGGAACTGCAAACCACGGTTGGTGTATTTCTTGGCAATTGAGACAACGAGTCGCAGGTTGGCTTCAACCAACTCAGACTTGGCCTGCTTCGCCTTCCACTCACCGACCTGCAACGCCTTCAACGAAGCCAACAATTCGTCCGGCGCAAAACCGGACTCCTCGGCTACACTCTTGAACTTGCGGTTGGCCGCTTTTATACGTTTATCGTAGCCAGACAGAACATCAACCGAGCGAGCGAGTTCATCGGAGACCTTTTTCGCGTCTTCGTCACTTTTGCGCAGAGTTCGCAACAAGCTGCGAATCTCTTTCTCCGGACGTCCGAGCTCACGTTCACAAGCGGCCAGCTCTTTCATCCCTTTTTTGACCTGCTCAACCAGCTCTTTGAGCCGGTCGACGATCTTGTCGATCTGATGATCCTTGAGCCGGAGACTGCGCATCTGCTCAAACAACTTATCACGAACCTTCTCGTGTTTATCTTCGAGCTTCTGCTTCTTTTTCTTGTCACTCTCGGCCTTGATCTTAACCTGCAAAGCCTCTAATTCGGCGGCGCTTGATCTGATCTCTTCGACCAGGGCAAGAATACGCAGGCGATGTTTCTCACCCTGCTCATCGCCTTCTTCATCTTCAAAATCTTTAGTAACTGCCGAGACTTTGACCAGACCACGCTCAAGACGATCACCGAGCGATAAAATTTCCTTGACCGCAATCGGTGTCTTCATAACTACACGACCGACCAGAGCATCGCCTTCTTCGATCCGCTTGGCGATTTCGACTTCGCCCTCACGGGTCAGCAGAGGGACCTGCCCCATTTCGCGCAAATACATCCGCACCGGGTCACTGGTCTTGCCGAGGGTTCCGGCATCAAACTCGGTCTCTTTCTCATTGACGCCCGAGTTACGGCTTTCACCATCAGTCGACTGCCCCGAAACGACACGACTCTCGTCTGCCGAATCGATCACCTCGATATCCATGTCACCAAACATGGTCATGATACTGTCGAGATGCTCGGAAGAGACCATATCGGCCGGCAGGATATCGTTGACTTCCTCGTAGGTGAGATAGCCTTTCTCCTTGCCGATTTCGATCAGCTGCTGTACTTCTTCAATAGTGGTTTTCTTTGCCATGAAACGCCTACCCCCTCGTGCAATGGAGATTTTTTTCGAATTGAACATTAATACACAAAAAACTGATTATTCAAAGCTTTTTTTCATTTTTTTTCGATTCAATATATTGTTTCTGTAGCTCCGACGAGAGGCTAGTGTCTCCATCCTGCACCGCCTGGTCCATCATTATTTTCAGCTTTTCGCGCTGATGTTTGTAAAAATATTTTTTAATGGTACTCCGACAGCCGGCAAAAATCTCTTCCGGGTCCTCGCTGAGGTATTCTGATTCACCACTTTCGATTGAGGCCAGTAATTCCATCGTTTCAGGCTCAAGCTTCGCGTGCAACCGACCAGAGTCAATCTCCTGACCGTCAGCGAACATCGTCACGACCAACAGAGCAATCGCCCTGAAACCATCACCGGGAAACATCTCTTCAGCTGATTCAAGGTCGACGAGATCCGGCGAAACTTTTTGATCGAGCAACAACCGCAGCATATTCCCTTGAGCCTTGATCAGGGCGTCGGGAACCTTCGGGGTAACCTGCTCTGTCGGTGCGCTGACCGGTGCCCGAACCGGCGCCAGTCGCGACTCAGCTCGTTGCGTTGCAATGGAGCGACTGCGCAGCAATGCAGCGTCAACTCCGATCCGCTCAGCGACCGCCTTG
>CBDUUF010000113.1:0-5725 GCA_965370375.1 uncultured Desulfuromonadaceae bacterium | reverse complement strand
GATCCGGGGCAAAGCACTGCTGGGTGATTTCAGAGGTGAAAAGGCTGCTGACCGCGATGGGTTGATTCAAACCTTGTTGGGCTTGTCCCGTCTGGGCGTCGAGCATCCGGAAATTTCCGAAATTGATTTAAATCCTTTGCTGATTACCCCCCGGGGCCGGGTTCAGGTGGTGGATGCGCTGGTGTTGACCGGCGGCCGTCCCGCCAAGGCCGAACTGCTGCCGCCGGTTTCACCGGATGCCATCGGATCGCTGTTTTATCCCAAAAGTATCGTCATGGTGGGCGCCTCAGCCCAACTGGGCAAATGGGGCCATGCATTGATGATCAACACCATCAGCGGCGGCTTCAAAGGCAGGCTTTACCCGGTCAACCCGAAAGGTGGTACCGTCGCCGGCAGAAAGGTTTATCGATCCGTGGCGGAAATACCAGGGGGTGTCTGATTGTGTTTGACGGCTGGAGAAATTCGAGAAGGTATTCAGTGCCTTGACCGAGGCCATCTCAAGACTGTCGACGATGTGGCCGGTGGTCGAGGTCAACTTGGCGTGCAACAGCAACATCGGGATCGCCGCCATCAGCCCGAAGGCGGTGGTGTTCATTGCTACCGAGATGCTGGCGGAGAGCAGATCGGCCTTCTCGGCTGGGTTGGCGTTGGCGACGGCAGTAAAGGCCGCGATCAGGCCCATGATGGTGCCGAGCAGCCCGAGCAGGGTGGCGATGTTGGAGAGCAGGGCGATGTAGGGGGTCCGTTTCTCGAGTTGCGGGATGATCTCCATCATGCACTCCTCCATGGCGACTTCGATATCCTCGCGCCGTCGCACAGCACCCTGGCGTGCCAGCCCCATGCCGAGCATTCGGCCGAGCGCAGAATCGTCGGCGTTGACCGTTTCCCGTGCCTGGTCGAAATCACCGGCTAGCAGAAATGGTTGCACCTGCTCCCATAACGCGGTGTTTTTTCGACGGATGGTTCCCAATTGTAACCAGCGTTCAAAAGCGATGGCTGCGCCGACGGTAAAAACCAACAGAATAGGGTACATGAAAAGTCCCCCTTTCTGAAAAAATGCGACCATCGTGTAGATGAATTCCATATCGTCCTCCGATACAAGATGTTCCTGTTTATAGCGACGCTATTCGTCGATCCACCGGCAATTCAGGTGCCGGAGGTCAGGTGTTTTTGCTAAATAAGTTCTGCGTGTTGCTCAACCTGCCACAGGCTGCTAGCCTGCCGGGAGGAAGTCGATCGGGTAGAGAATGGTCGTTTTAGATACACCCTCCTTAGGTCCGAAGTTGAACTTGCCAACTCGTTCAATAATTGCAGCGACCAGCTCGGCTGAGGCAAGATCGGTCTTCTCCGCTTTACAGTTCGAAACCGTACCCGCCGGTTCGATCGTGAGACGTAGCAGTATATTTCCGCGAAGTGTGGGGTTCTTACGCAGTGCCTTGTTGTAAATCCGGTACAGCGTCGCCTTGTAGCGATCAAATACAATCTGGATCTCTTCGTCGGTACGCGACGGACCCGGTCCATCGCTGACCTGTCGGCCAGTCTCCTCCTGTAGTCCGGCTACAGAGCTTTCGATCCGGGAGAAGCCGACGCTGCCTATCTTGTCAGCAGCGTCTTTGTCTCCGCCGCCGATGTTGCGGCTGACCGAGGTATGGCTGATGCCGCCGCTACCGCTCTTGCCCTGGATTGCTACCAGTGAACGTGATGCGCGGACAGAACCCGGTCTCGGCGCCTTGCCAGAACCCTTACTCAGACGCGCCTGGCTGCCAAGCCCGGCGACGGGGGTCTCGTTCATCAGCTCTTTAAACGTGTTCTTAAAGGCCAAAACACCGCTACTTTCTGCTTTGGTTCGTGCGGTCTTGGTTTCGTCGACCTTCGGTTTCTCCGCGGTCGGTTCCGAGGGTTTCGGTTCTTCCGCCACCTTTGGTGGTGGTTCCGGCTTGGGATCCTCTTTTTTGACCAGTTTGGCCAGGCGTTCGGGGATCTTGATGGATTCCGGTGTCCATTCGGGCACCGGTACCGGCACCCAGTACATGATCGAACCGATGACGAAGAACAGAAGCATGGCGACCATCATGGATCGGCGGAACGACTTCTCGTTCTCACTGTCGGAGCTCCAGGGCATGATGCCAGCCTGCCCGGGGACGGAGGAAATCTCTCTCTCGATGACGAGCTCTTCTTGCCGGTGCTGTTCGCGGGCGTAGGCGTCGTGGACTTCTTCAAACAACACGTCGAGTTCGATATTTCTGTCTGCGATCTGCTCCTTGAGTGCCGCCTGTCTTTCCTGAACCCGCTGGATCTTTTCGGGTAAGGCCTCTATGCGCTCCTGCAGTCGATGCCGATGTCGTTCTGCGTCATCAGGCTGTGCCAGCTGACTCCAGAAGAGCTCTGCCGCCTCGAGTTCGGTCAACCGGTCGAGTGCGGTGCATACCTCTTGCAGGGCTTCAAAGCGCTGCTCGTGCTGAGGGATTGTTTCGAGCTTTACCTCAGTAAGGCGCAAATCGGCTTCGAGTGCGTCGAGTTTCGTCCGCACTTGCTCGATTTGCGCAATCAGAGGCTCTATTTCCTGTTGTAATAGGGTCGTCACTATACTCACACTAAGTTTTCGAGGATTTTTGGATGACCGCCAGGGAAATTTTCCCGTAACCGGCTAGAGTACAGCTAGACATTATTTTTTTCAGCATCGAGAACCGAATCGTCCGGTCAGCCAGTATTGTGACCTCCGTACTGTCGGCTTCGGTTCGGCTGTTGATGCCGATGAGGTTGCGCTGAAGTTCACTGAGTCGGGTCATGACCTTCGGAGCCCGATCCATTTCCGGGTCGAGCAGGTCTGCAGTGGCCATGACGACCTGACCCTGGACCAGCACCACTTCAGGGGTTACCATGATGACCACCGTCTCCCGTGGCTTGGCTTCAACAGTGGAGTTGGGGAGCTTTATCTGGTCGGGAGCCTTCACTGCTTCGCTGGCGGACGAGTTGGAGAGCAGGAAAAAAACCAGAATGGTGAAGACATCCATCAGCGAGGTCAGCATCAGACCCGCCGTTCGTTTACGATTACGCGCCATGCGGCGCATGCGCCTCGATTCTTTCATGGGGCATCTCCGATCGATATATTGGGAAACAGGATCATTTTTCTCGGCTCGTCGCTGCCTTCGACGGGAACCTCGACTCCGCGTACGGTATCCATGACCTGTACCAGATAGTTGTATTCAATATCAGGTTCCATCAGGACCGTTGCCTCTTCTTTGCCCGGGTTGTTTTTCTTGATATTAATCAACAGCGCGGACAGCCTCTTCAGGTCGTACGTCCCGTCTTTTTTTGGAATTGCGGCCTGGATGGTCATGCCGTTGCCGAGTTCAAAGCCTTTTTCCCGGACGATGATCTCAATACTGAGCTCGCGAGCGTCAATGACCGCTTCGTTAGCTGCGCTGGTCGGAACGCTCAGCTCGAGAATTGTCACGCGCGAGAACACGGCGCTAATGAGCAGAAACGGGATTAACACCACCATCAGATTCAAAAAAGAGGTAATATCGAGGCCCTGAGTTTCCTGCATCCGCCTTCTGGAAGGTTTTCTTCTGGCCATGGTCAACTCGTCGGTATGTGGCGTTTGGAGGAACTTGCGATGGCATTCAGTGCTTTGACCGAGGCCATCTCGAGGCTGTCGACGATCTCACCGGTGGCCGAAGTCAGCTTCGCGTGCAGCAGCAGCATCGGGATCGCCGCCATCAGTCCAAAGGCGGTGGTGTTCATCGCCACCGAGATGCTGGCGGAGAGCAGGTCGGCCTTTTCGGCGGGGTTAGCATTGGCAACGGCGGTAAAGGCCGCGATCAGGCCCATGATGGTGCCAAGCAGCCCGAGCAGAGTGGCGATGTTGGAGAGCAGGGCGATGTAGGGGGTCCGTTTCTCCAGTTGCGGGATGATCTCCATCATGCACTCCTCCATGCAGATCTCAATGTCTTCACGTCGCCGCGCCAGGCGATGGCGTGCCAGTCCCAGGCTGAGCATCTCGGCGATCGTCGAGTTGTCACCCTCGACCATTTCCTGCGCCTGCTCAAATTCACCCTGAGCCAGCAGTGGTTGCACCCGGATCCACATTTTGCGGTTGTGTACGCGGATACGCGTCAGTCGATACCAACGTTCGGCGGCTATGCCCAGACCAGCGACAAGAACGATCAGAATGGGGTACATGAACGCCCCGCCCTTGATAAAAAAGTCGACCATTGAAGAAATGATTTCCATGCTTTAGTTCCTCCCGTTTTGATGAGCTGTGCTAGTTTCGTAAAAATCGAGTTGACGGATGAATACGTCCTGGTCAACCGGTGCGTCATCGATGTCATTTAACCGTGACAAACTGGTCGCAATACCGATTTCGGAGCTTTTCCAAGGGACAATATAGAGGGACTTTGGTGCTTCGTCGTTGCCGATGATCGACATCCCCGAAAGTTCCTTGACGTTTTCATCCTTCACCTTGCCCGCCGCCATGGCCAGGGTCGCTGGCACAATGAGGCAGAGGACAAACGTAATGATTCTTTTCATAAGGACTCCTTGCCGGTGTTCCGGCACTATTTCTGGCGTTCGATTCGCTGTCGCAGGCTGGCGATCCAGATCTTGACCAGATCGTCTTCGGGAGCGGCTGCGCTGTAAATTTCAAATTGCTCCAACGCGGTGTCCAGATCCCCGAGATAGAGTTCGCAGAGTATGCCGAGGTTTTTGCGCACCGGCAGATAATCCGGAAAACGTTCCAGAGACATTTCGAAGATCTCGCGGGCTTCGGCAAAACGGCCATTTTTGCGTAGCAACAAGCCATAGGCATTGCTAGCCACCGGATGACCGGGAATCATGACGAGTGCCGACTTGAGATGTTCCTCGGCTTCTTCCGTTTCCCCTTTTTGTTCATAAGCCAGGGCAATAACGATGTGCGGCGCCGTCAGTCGCGGCGAATACTCGATTACCTGCTGCAGCAGGGCTATGGCTTCGTCGTAACGAGCCTGTCCCATAAAATCGCCGGCTCTGGTGAAAGCGCTGAGGGTCGCCCCGTCCATCTCAGCTCGCTCATCGATCTGGAACCCCTGTCGGCCATCATCCAGGCGCGTCACAACCACTTCTACGGCGGGCTGCGCATCCGGATACTTTGACGCGGGCGCGCACCCGGCTAAAATGGCCAGCAATAAGGCCAGAAGCACAAGCCTCGTGTGGTCGCGAGCTCGAAGCTTCGGTGCTGACAAACGGTTCAGGGTGTTCATTGTCGCACTCCCATGTCTCGATGCAGCAATCACGGGTTTTCCTCCTTGTCTTTTGCCGGATTGTCCAGACTCGCGGCGTCGGTTGGTGTTGGTTCTATCACTGCCGGCTCTGTCAGTGGCTCTTTATCTACACTGTCGCTAATTGTGGCATCCGTTGTTTCGATAGCGTCAATCGTCACCTCATTTGGCTGCAGGGCGTACATGAAGCTACTTAGTGAGGTCATGATGTCGCTGGTCGCTTCGGGACGGTTATAGCGTGCAGGGATTAACTCCGCCAGCTTCTGCAGGCTGCGATCGACCCAGATATTGTAGATCCCCAGCGGGATCAGTTCAAGGTTGTTCTGGTGCACGGCAATCGCTTTCTCTTCGAAGGGAAAGGCCTGGTCCTCGAGGGCCAGCTCGTATTGCTCCAATTCCAGAGGATTGAGATTGTCCGGCCGTTCGGACTCCATCAGGGCCTTGCTGAGATGGGTGTAGGTTTCGGC
>CBDUUF010000112.1:0-5788 GCA_965370375.1 uncultured Desulfuromonadaceae bacterium | reverse complement strand
AGTTGCTCTTTCGCATAAGATACCAGAGCGTTCTCTACCTCTTCCTGCGCCCGGAGAATAGTGGCCTCGTAATAGATAAGTGCCTGCTCCTGACGGGCATTTTGTACTTCGATGTTCTGGCGGACTGCACCGGCACTGAAAAGGTTCCAGCTGGCTTGCGGCCCGAGACTCCAGACCTTACTGGTCGATTGAAACAGGTCGCCAACCGAGATTGATTCAAGCCCGATGGTTCCGGATAAATGGAATTTGGGATAGAGATCAGCTGTAGCCACGCCGATGCGAGCGGTCTGGGCGGCAAGATGGCGTTCAGCGTAACGAATATCCGGTCGGTGCCGCAGTGTTTCGGCCGGGATCCCGACCGCCACGGTTGCGGGCAGATGCGGTATCTGTATCCGGACGGCAAATTCCTGATGCAGGCTGCCAGGTGATTCACCCAGCAACACGGCCAGTCTATTCTTGGCGGCTTCCAGCCCTGTTTCCAAAGTCGGGATTATGGCGCTGGCACTTTCCAGGATACGCAATGATTCCTGGACTGACAGCTCTGAAATGAGTCCGGCCTGCTGGCGCGACACATTAATGTCATAGCTCTCTTGTAGCGCCTTGATATTGGCTTCAGTTGTCGCCAAGCGGGTCTGGTAGGTTCGCAACTCCACATAGTTCAGTGCGACTTCGGCCATCAAGCTCACTAGAACATTGTGCAGGTTTTCCTGAGTCGCTTCAAGATTGGCCTGGGCCGCCTCAATCGAGCGCCGCACGCCACCGAAAACATCGATCTCCCAGCCGGCATCAAACCCGGCAGCATAGAGTTCTCTATCCAGCCCCGTACTGCTGTTTGCACTGCTCTGGACTTTGTTGGCCGCAGCTTTTGCATCCAGGGTCGGGAACAGACCAGCACGACTTATGCCGCGCATGCCCCGCGCCTCGCGGACTCTGGCCTGGGCATCTTTCAGCCCCAGATTGCCTTGAACCGCACGCTCTTCAAGACTGGAGAGATAAGGATCCTCCAGTACGTTCCACCATTGCGCCAACGTTGCCGGATCCATCCGGCCAGCCGTGAGACCGCCTTGCAACGCCGTATTCCATGCTTCAGGCACCGCCGGCTCGACCGGTTGGTAATCCGGACCGACCAGCATGCAGCCGCTTAGAGTCACCGCTGCGACGACCAGCAGAATTGTCGAGCGCAACCATGCACTCTGCTTGCGTTCAGATCGTTTAGTCATGATTATGCCTTGCTTGCTGCCTGGCACGCCAGGCAGTCCCTTGTTCGCGAACCGATTGAAAGATGAAATACAGCACCGGGATCATAAAGATTCCGAACAGAGTTGTGCTCAACATCCCGCTGAAAACCGTAACCCCGATCGCCTTGCGGCTACCGGCACCAGCACCGGTGGCGAACACCATCGGCACAAGCCCGAAAATAAAAGTGAAGGAGGTCATCAGGACCGGTCTGAAACGAATCCGGCCACCGTCGACGGCGGCTTCGGCGATGGACAGTCCATCTTCGCGGCGAGACTGGGCAAATTCGACGATCAGGATGGCATTTTTGCTCGCCAGACCGACCAGCAGCACCAGGCCGATCTGGGCGTAAATGCTCAGACTGAACCCGGCAATCCAGAGACCGACCAAAGCGCCCAGAGTAGCGACCGGAACCGAGATAATGATCGAGATCGGGATGTTCCAGCTTTCATATTGAGCGACCAGAAAAAGATATGCAAACAATATGGCCAAGCCGAACAGTATGGTCACCTGACCGCTGCTTTTCTGCTCCTGATAAGACATCCCGGACCAGTCATGAGTATAGCCTTCAGGCAGTGTTTTGGCCGCAACCGCCTGTAACGCCGCCATCGCTTCCCCGGAGCTGTAGCCCGGAGCGGCTCCGCCGTTGATTTTAATGCTGGTCAACTGGTTATAGCGATCCACGGTCTGCGGGCCAAGCTGGGTGGAGATAGTGACCAGGCTGGTCATCGGCACCATGCCGCCGGCGCTGTTGCGCACATATAACCGCTCAATATCATCAATCGAGTCTCGGTAGGCGGTGTCTGCCTGAACCTTAACCTGATAACCCCGGTCATTCAGGTTGAAGTCGTTGACATAGCGGCCACCGAGCTGGGTTTGCAGGGTTGAAAATATTGCGCTGATCGGCACTTTGAGGGTTTCAGTCCGGGTGCGATCAATAGCCAGTGAGAGCTGCGGAGTGTCGGCTGAATAGGTGCTGAAAACCCTGCTCAAAGCCGGATCCTGATTTGCAGCGACAACCAGCGCCCGGGCCGCCGCAGCAAATTCCAGGGGTGATTTATCATCTGCGGTTTGCAGGCGGAAGTCAAAACCACCGGTTCGTCCCAGGCCTCTGATCGGCGGCGGGGCAAAAGCACGAATGTTTGCCGAGGAAATGGCCGCCAGCTTTTGCTGGGTCTTTTGCATAATGGCACCCAATTTCAGATCGGCACTGGTGCGCTCATCCCAAGGCGCCAGAATCACCAGACCGAAGGCGACATTATCAGCCCGGCCGCTGAGCAGGCTAAAGCCGCTCACCCCGAGCACACTATTCACCCCCTTGATGCCTCTAAGCTCCTTGGTAACCCGTTGCAGCACTTCGTCTGTGCGTACCCGGGCCGCAGCCTCGGGTAATTGAACATTCAGGTAGATTAAACCCTGATCTTCCTGCGGTAGAAAACTGGTCGGACGGTTGTGAAACAGAAAATAACTTGCGCCAACAACCAGCAATAGCGCCAGCAGGGCAACAGATTTTCTGTGGATCAGCCAGGTTGAGCCTGCAACATAACCTTTGCGGGCCGAGGTGAGTGTCTGGTTAAACCAGGCCAGAGGGCCGTGCTGGATGAGCGTGGGTTTTTTCAACAGAACAGCACAGAGCGCAGGGCTCAACGTCAATGCGCTGAAGGCCGAAATCACCACCGCTGTACAGATAGTCACCGCGAACTGTTTGTAGAGCTGGCCGGTAATCCCGGGGAGAAAAGCGACCGGGATGAAGACCGCAAGCAGCACCAGAGTGGTGGCAATGATCGGACCGGTTACTTGCCCCATCGCCTTGATCGCTGCCGCTCTCGGATTGAGGTTTTCCTCATGCATGACCCGGTAGACATTCTCCACCACCACAATAGCATCATCGACCACCAGTCCGATCGACATGATCAGGGCAAACAGGGAGATGGTGTTGGCGTTATAGCCGAGCGCCAGCAGGACGGCAAAGGTCCCGACCAGTGAAACCGGGATCGTCACGGTCGGCACCAGGGTTGAACGCCAATCCTGTAGAAAGACAAAGGTTACGCCGACCACCAGTAGAAAGGTCAAAAACAGCGTCATAACCATTTCACTTATCGCCGCGGCTATATATTTGGTTGAGTCATATATGGTCTGGTACTGCACATCGTGCGGCTGCTGCTGGGCCAGTTGTTCAAGTTCCTGTTTAACATTTTGCATTGTCTCAAGGGCGTTGGCATCGGATGAACCGTAAACGGCCAGGGTAACAGCCGGGCCGCCATTGAGGATTGAACCGGTACTATAGGACTCCGCCCCGAGCTCCACTCTGGCAACATCGCGTACCCGGACCAAACCGCCCCGGGTGTTGGAACGAACGACGATATTCTTGAATTCTTCGACATCTTTGAGTCGGCCTTTAGCCCGCAGAGTGTACTGGAGTTGCTGGCCGGTGTTGACCGGTTCCGAGCCGATCGAACCGACCGCCGCCTGAACATTCTGCTGTTGAATCGCTCTGATCAGGTCGTCGGCGGTCAGTCCCAACGCGGTCATGCGTGGTGGATCCATCCAGATCCGCATGCTGTAAACCAGCTCGCCAAAAATAAAAACGTCACTGACACCATCAAGTCGCACCACAGTATCCTTGATGGTGCTGCTGACATAGTTGCTTAAAAAGAGTTTATCCCGAGAGCCCTCGGGCGAATAGAAGCTGATCGCCCCGAGCATATCGGTCGAGCCTTTGCGTACCGTGACGCCTTGTGCGACGACCTCTTTCGGCAGCTTCGCCAGTGCCGCCTGCACCCGGTTCTGTAAATTGACCTGGGCAATGTCTGAATCAGTCCCGACCTCGAAGGTGACACTCAGACTGTACTGCCCACTGTTGGAAGAAGAGGACGACATGTAAAGCATATTTTCGACGCCATTAACTTCAGCCTCAATCGTCGTCGCGACGCTGTTGGCCAATACCTGTGCATTCGCTCCGGGGTATGAGGCACTGACCCGAAGCGTCGGCGGAGTGATCTTCGGATACTGGGCGACCGGGATATTCAGCATCGCGATCAGTCCGGCCAGGGTGATAAAAATTGCCAGAACCACAGCCAACCGTGGACGATCTATGAAAATTCGTGAAATCATCGGTCAGCCTTTTTCGTTTCACCGGCAGTTGTGGTTTTGACTGTCTGCCCGGGTCGAACTTTTTGGACTCCCTGCACAATAACCAGATCTCCGACAGTCAGACCGGATTCAATCGCCCACATTGTTCCGGTCAGGGATCCAGTGGTCACGCGGCGCTGCTCGACCTGGCTCTCGGCATTCACCGCCAACACATAGCGCCCTTCACGGTCTTCCAGAATCGCCGCTTGCGGTACCACTGTCATCAGCCTGGGTTGCAAACGGCTGACCAATACCGTCACATATTGTCCAGGCAGCAGCAGGCCGTCCGGATTATCAAACAGGAGACGCACGCTGATCGTACCGGTGCTGGCATCCACAACATTGTCAACGAAATCGACCTGTCCGGCGAGATCCAAAATTTCACCACCAGGCAATTTGAGTTGTGGTCGCACCTGGTTATTTTCCTGTCCGGCGTTGGCATCGCTAAGGGCCAGCCTGATCGCCGACAGATCATTCTCACTTACCGAGTACTGGACCCGAATCGGATCAAGTTGAACTATTCTGGCCAAGGGGCCCGAAGTCGGTCCGCATAGATTGCCAACGGTGAGCGCGGTTGCGCCGATCCGACCGCTGATCGGTGCCGCGATCCGGGTGTAGTCAAGATCAAGTTCAGCCAGAACCAGGGTCGATCGGGCCTCCTGCAGCTCGGCCTGGGTCTCCAGCGCATCGGCCTTAGCCGCCTCTATATCAGTAGCAGACACACCGCCGGAGCGGACATTCTGGATCCGTTTCAGATAAGCACTGGTCCGGTCAAAAGTCGCCCGGGCCTTGGTCACTCGCGCTTTGGCGACTGCAACCCTGGCCTGGTAAGGGGCCTGCTCAATAACATAGAGGAGGTCACCGGCGCTAACCTTACTCCCCTCCTTGAAATTAACCTGTTCGAGAAAACCACCGACCCGTGCCTGCAGATCAACCATTTGAATCGCTTCTACATGCCCGACATATTCCGTTGGCAGGTTCACATCCTGCGCGGCTATAGTCACTACCGTAACCAGAGGTGGGGGCGCCGCCTTTTTTACCGGAGCCGCCATGACATTCAACGACATGACCATCAAAAAAAGACCAAAGAACAGGAGTGTTGTGCCAGCGGTTACCGCAACGCGAAGCTGGTACACATTTTTTCTGACGAGACTCAATAAAGATTCGGTTTTGTCGATTGTCGGTTTCATTTATTCGGCACCCTGAGTAATTAAAAAGATGTATGGTTATGTCGATTGGTCTTTTCGACTGAAGTTACAATTTTATGTTCAGTTCTGTTTATAGCATCCAAACAGTCAGCTGCAACTATTTGAATTAAAGTAGCGTTCATTTCAACTATCACAGTTGTTAGTTTCAGAACAAACATTTGAATAATCGCTCATTATTAATATCCTTATAATGTTCGGATTAGTCGCCTTTC
>CBDUUF010000111.1:0-5828 GCA_965370375.1 uncultured Desulfuromonadaceae bacterium | reverse complement strand
CCGGTCTGCAACCTGGCCACACCGGCATCATAGGCCTGCAACAGTTGCCGACAAAGGTCGAGGGTCGCCTCCGGGGTTGAAAAAGCATCCTCCGAGTAGGCATTTTGACACAGGAACCGTGCCTGCAACTGTTCGGAACAGTGCAACAGCAAGCGGTCATCGTCCTGCAATCCCTCATGACCGGCAATTTCGGCCACCTCGCGCAGTTCACCAGCCTTCTGCAACAAGGCCCGGGTGCGACTGCGCAGGCTGCTCCAATCAGCACTGACTTCGGCATCAAACACCCGATCTGTCTCCCGCTCATATTGCGAATAACTCTGATTCCAGTTGATCGCCGGAAAGTGGCGGCTGTGGGCCAGCTTTGAATCGAGCATATAGAAGGCACCGGCCGAACGGAGGCAGCACTGGGTCACCGGCTCGGTAAAGTCACCACCCGGTGGCGAAACCGCGAGCATCATACTGAGTGAACCGGTGCGGCCGTCGAGGGTTTCGACCACTCCGGCCCGCTCGAGAAAGGCCGCGAGACGTGAGGCGATGTAAGTCGGATAACCCTCTTCGCCCGGCATCTCCTCGAGCGAAGCGGAAATCTCCCGCAACGCCTCCGCCCAGCGGGAGATACTGTCGGCCAACAACAACACATCAAGCCCCATATCCCGATAATATTCGGCCATGGAGACCGCCGTGTAGATCGAAGCCTCGCGGGCCGCGACCGGCATGTTCGAGGTGTTGGCAATGACGATAGTTCGATCCATCAGCTGACCGCCGCGACGGGGGTCTTCCAGCGTGGAAAACTCGTCGAGCAGTTCGGCCATTTCGTTGCCCCGCTCGCCGCAACCGACATAAACCACCACATCGATATCGGCATACTTGGCAATCGACTGTTCGAGCACTGTTTTGCCGGTACCGAAGCCGCCCGGGAACACGGCGACGCCCCCTTTGACCATCGGGAACAAAAAATCAAGACAACGCTGGCCGGTGATCAACGGTTCGGTCGGCGTCAGTTTGCGCCGTACCGGTCGCGGCTTGCGGATCGGCCAGGTGTGGGTCAACGGCACAGGTACTTCGCCATCGATAACGGCCAACGGTTCGTGTGGATTGCAATCGCCGCCGCAGATCGCCGTGATTTGTCCGGTCGCGGGACTGAATAGCGGATGCCGAACAGACTGTTCCTGCACATAGGCCAGGATATCGCCAACGTCAACCCGGTCACCAACCTTCTTGGTCGGGTCGATTGTCCAGCGTTGCCCGACCGGGATGGCCGGAGCCTCGTGACCGGCAGCGATAAACGAACCACTGGCCTGGAGCAGAGTTTCCAGCGGGCGTTGCAGACCGTCGAACATGGTACCGAGCAAACCGGGGCCGAGGGTGACGGACAACGGCGCCACGACCGACTCGACCGGCTCACCGACCGCCAATCCCCGACACTCCTCGTAGACCTGAACCACCGCCCGACCCGGTTCCAGCCGGACCACTTCGCCGGCCAGATGCCGATGGCCGACCCGAACCAGATCGTAAAGTCGCAGCTCGGGAATGGCGACAGTCACCGTCACACCTGATATGTGGGTGATGGTTCCGTTCATTCGCGAATCCTCACATGGTAACCGAGTGCCCGGTGGATCATCCGTTGCAGGTAATCTTCACCAGCCCCGGCAGCCCGCTCCGGCGCCGGCAAGGTCAGCAGGATGCCCGGCCAGCGCTGTTCGGTTTTTTTCAACCAGGTTGCATCAACCGCCGACATAAGTCGTTCATCAACAATCATGACTCCAACATCGGCATCTTGCGTCAGTTTTTCGATAGTCGCAGTAGCCGCATCGCCACTGATCGCCAGCTGCTCAAGTCCGGCGATGGCAAAACCGAGCGGCAGATCATCCGGCGTGATAAATACGACCCGCTTCATCCGAGCTTCTCCCAGGCGGCGAGCTGGCCGCCGGCCCAATGTTGCAGGCCAAGATTGCGCGCGTGCAGGTAACGCGACCAGATATAATCGAGCAGCAGAAACGCTTCCGGCTCCGCACGCGCCTGACGCTGCAACTTATGGCGAATCCGGCTGAGCAGGGTATGTTCGATACTCTCCGGATCCACGCTTGAGCTGCCGCTGATCTGACTGATCGCTTTATGCAGTTCCGGTTCACGCCCGGCCCGTTGCAACGCTTGCCACTTTTCCGGCGGGTGTGTGCCGCCCGGCAGCAACGTTGGCGACTCAGGCAGCTGCCAACGCCGGGACTTGAGGAGCGTCAACAGGTTGTGCAGATCGATCAGATCGCCAAAGTATGCGCGCAGAACCGGCTCGCGCGTCTCGGTCGCCGCAGCCAGGAAAAAGCTGTCAACCAGTTGCGCTTCCATCTGCCGATACCCCTGCTCGGCCAGAACAGTTTCCAGTTGCGCCGTATCGCCAGCCGCTGGTGCCAGTGCGGCATCGAGCACGCGCACCGCATCCGCAACCTCTTGCGCCCCCTGCAACTGGCGGATCAGTTCCCGCTTCAGCAGCGGCTGCACAGCCAGTTGCGCCAGACCTTCCCGGCTGCGTCCGCTGAGGCGGCGCAAAGCGATCAACAAGCGCCGGAGTTCAAAATAGAGAAAACCGAGACCAAACTTGCACCGCAGCTTCCGGTCCATGGTTTTAAACAACCAGCATAGCTCCGTCTGCAACGCTGACCAGGGGTCGGTCAGCTCGCGCTGCCGACCGCTAGCGACATCGACCACCGCTCTGCGCCCACGCAAGCGGGCGAGCAGAAAGTCCGGCGGATAACCCTCGGTTTTCGGCTCAAGCAGTAAGGTGCGCATCGTCTATTACCTCTGTTAACTGCAACGTATCGAGCAGTCTGCCGCAGAGCCTTGGCCAGGCCTGCTCGAGTCGTCTGGTCAAACTGTTATTGATGCAGATGGCGGCATCGGCCGTGACCGCGATCACCCCACCGAGCTGCGCCGGGTCGGTGGCGATGCTGCAGCCGGGAAACAGCTGCGCCGCTTGCTGCCGGTCATCCGGATGCACCGTTATCTGTTGCCATTCGAGTTCGGGCAGCTCCGCTGCCAGCTGTTGCAGCGCATCGGCCCGATCGGCTGCCGCCAGAATCGTGAGCTGCGCAAACGCCAGCTGCCGGAGTTGTGCCGAAAAAGTCGCTTCGGCCAAGAGTCGAACGCGACGCAATCGCTTACCGGTCCGATTGTCCAGTCGGTCGCGTTGCTGCGACAGCTTTGCCGCATGCCGGTCCTCTGCTGCCTGTCGGCGTCCGGCGCAACGCTCTTGTGCCGCCTGTCGATAGCGGCTCGCCTGCTGCTCCACCTCTTGCCAGATAGCATGCGCCCGGGCATCGCGTTTTTCGAGCAACGCTGCTGTCAGTTTCTCCCGACTCATGCGCTAGAACATCAACAGGATCATCGACGCGACGACAAAGCCGAGGATGACCATGGTCTCCGGAATAGCGATAAGGACAATGATGGTACCGGTCAATTCCGGCTTTTCAGCCAGCGTCCCGGCACCGGCTGCACCGATGCGCGATTGGGCCCAGGCCGTGGCCAGAGCCGGCAGGCCGATTGCCAAAGCGGCGGCGAGTGCCAATAATGCCTTTTCCATGAGTGTCTCCTTTCAGTTATGGCTTTTCTCATCCAGTGGGGTAAAACGCCTCCCCCCGCTTTCGAGAAATTTACCGAAAAACTCAACATAATGCAGACGCAGCGAATGAATCGTCGGCGCAAAAACACCGAGAATCAGGTTAAAGGCGTGCAGGAGACCGGCCACCAGCAGTCCGGCAACAATGTCGCCGGTCATGCCGCCGAGCCGGTTGGCAATAACCGCCAACAGCACCGAGGTGGTACCGATGGCCATGATCCGGGCGTAGGAGATAATATTGCCAATCGTCTTGAGCAGTTCGAGCGGTGCGAGTAACCCCCCGAGCAGGATCATGGTCGGCACGACTGCCCCAACCAGCAACAGCAGCGGCCCGGTTGCAAGACCGGACTCAGGACGCAGCAGAGCGATGAACAACAGACAGAGACTGACGATCACTGTAGATTCCAGCAGTTTGAGCACCCCCTTCTTCCAGAGGTGACGCCGCCAGGCCGTGATCAGGCCGAGGAGCATGCCGAGCAGGATATGCATGACCCCGACCGAAACGGAAAAATACAGCATCGGCACAATCGCCTGACTCCGTTCAAACAGAATCGGGTGCAGACCGAGCGTCTGCGTACCCAAGTCACCGAAGAGTTCCCCGTACAAAATGCCGAAAAGAGTGGTCATCACCGCACAGGCACCGAGAATACGCGCCGCATCGAGCAACATCGGTGGACCATGGCGCAACAACAACCCAAAGACCAGCACGACCAGGATCAGGCCATAACCGATATCGCCGAGCATCATGCCGAAAAACAGCGGAAAGAAGATACCGAGGAACGGTGTCGGATCGAAAGAACTGTAACGTGGCAACGGCAACAGCGACGTCAGTCGCTCGGACGGCTTGAAGTAGGTCGGGTTCATCAGGGCAACCGGAATCCGTTCGAGGTCACTCTCCATAATCTTGAGCGGTTCAATAGTGACGCGCCCCTTGAACTGCTGCTCAAGGCTGTTCTGCAAGGCATCGAGCTGCTTGCCCGGCAACCAGCCGACAATAACGAAACACATCCCGGTTTCAAATACAGCGGCCGACGCCTGCATAGTATCGAGCTGACGGTTCAACCAGGTAAAGACCCGTTGGTAGATCGGCCGCCAGCTACGGGCCAATGCCGCCAACTCCTGCTCGATCCGGGTGCGTTCAACGCTGATGCTGCGCAAGCGCTCCTGCAGGTAACGAACCTTTTCCCGAAACGTAAACTCCTTGAACGCCTCGGGGAAGGAGAGTTCAGGTACTTTTTCGGTTTCCAGTAACCGGTGCAGCTCAGCCGCCCGCCCGGCTTCGATGGCGACGATGCCGACCAGTTCGCCGGACGGTGTGGTCGCGGTCGTCATTATAACCAGACCGTCGAACAGCTCTTCGAGCAGACTGCCGAGACGGTTGCCGGCATCTTTGGCTTTGAACGAGACACCGAAAACATCGAGCAATTCGTGCTGGCGATCCATATCTGCCAGTAGCGGCTCCAGGGTTTGCAACAGGCCGCGAAATGCATCCAGCCCCTTCTCCTCGTCTTCCAGAGTTAGCAACTGATCACGCTGCTGCTGACAAAGCTGTAGATGACTGTCCACCTTGGCGGCAATAATATCGAGCACCGGCAGCGGCGGCAGGTAGGCCTGTCGCACCGGAATGGCCGGGAGCAGTTCGAGCAGCCGGGCGATCCTTTCGGCCAGATCCTCAAAAAAGATCCGCTGCGCAAACGTTTTCTCCGGCAACTGCAGACTGCTCAGCGGCAAACCATCCGGTCCGGCCGCACTTTGCGGATCGGATTCGAGATGCAGGATGCCGAGCTGCCGAGCTGCCTCGATGGTGCCAAACAGCAGCTCCTTCGGTCCGGCAATTTCAACTTTGATCATCCGGACAATCATCGTCTCTCCCTGTCAGCACGGTTTGCAACCGGCCATCGAGCAACCTCAGCAGTCTGTCATTCGGCAGACCGGTGATGGTTCTGGCCCGCTGCCGTTCGCGGCGCAGCTGCTGTGCGGCGTTGTTGCGCGCCGCCTGGAGCGCTGTTACGGACTGCTGTTCGTAGGCCTGATCATCCTGCGCCTGTGCACAACTCAACTCCTGATCGATTTCAAGACAGGTCTTGGTCAGCCAGATCTCGGCCCGTGCCTGTTCCTCGGCAAGCACCGCTTCGATCTGTTTTTCCAGTTGCAGAACCTCTTTCAGAATACCGTCGCTCATATGATCGGCCTGTTTTTCAGAGTGGCATGTGAACAT
>CBDUUF010000110.1:0-5836 GCA_965370375.1 uncultured Desulfuromonadaceae bacterium | reverse complement strand
GGAGGCGTAGTACTTTACGCCGCACAATCAAAGGTGCAGATTGACGCCGAGATTGTGGAAAAGGGCCGTTTCCGGACGAAAACCAGATAAATATTAGACTCATGGATATATATAATGAATAAAGCATTCAAAATCCCTAAAATGTGTGTGATCGGCGTCGGCTTGATTGGCGGCTCTTTGTCCCTGGCGTTAAAAGAAGCCGGTCTGGTCGGCGAGGTGGTCGGCGTCGGTCGGGGCGAAAAAAATCTCAAGACTGCTCTACGTCTGGGGGTAGTCGATTCCTATACCACTGACCCCTGTGCCGGAGTGAAGGATGCCGATCTGATTTTTCTGGCGACACCGGTTCTGGCTATCGGTGCTGTGGTAAAAACCATTGCGCCGCACCTCAAGCCAGGCGCGATTATTACCGATGGTGCCAGCGTCAAACAGGCTGTGATTGAAGCGATTGAACCGGAGTTGCCTGAGGGGGTGTTTTTTGTCCCCGGGCATCCGATTGCCGGGACTGAAAATAGCGGTGCCGATGCAGCATTTTCGACCCTGTATCGCGAACGTCGCTGTATCTTGACACCGACAGAGCACACCGACGATAAAGCTCTGCAGCTGGTAACAGAATTATGGCAGGCGGTCGGTAGTGAAGTCGTTTTGATGGATGTTGAAAAACATGACCGCGTTCTGGCTGCCATCAGTCATCTGCCGCACATGGTCGCCTACGCTCTGGTCGTCTCCGGTAGCTCCTATGATCGATATGATGAAAATATTCTTGAATACTCGGCTGGCGGTTTCAAGGATTTCACCCGTATTGCGTCATCGGATCCGACTATGTGGCGAGATATCGCCTTGACTAACCGTGAGGCGTTGATTGAAATGATGGAACATTTTGAGTCGTTTTTTGCCGAACTCAAAGCAGACATTAAAGATGGTGATGGACAAAAATTGTACGACTTCTTTTTAACGTCCAAGCAAAATCGTGACGCCATCTTATAAATGGATATATTTATGCAATCAAAAACAATCAAACCGGCAGGCGGGTTACGTGGCGAAATAAATGTGCCGGGAGATAAGTCTATTTCGCACCGGTCTATTCTGTTTGGCGCACTGGGCGAGGGCGTAACCAGAATCAGTGGTTTTTTGCAGGGTGAAGACAACTATTCAACACTCAAGGCGTTTCGTGCTATGGGCGTTGCAATTGAAGACCTCGGCGGCGGTACTTTAAAGGTGGACGGAGTCGGCCTGCACGGTCTGACCGAGCCGTCCGATTTCCTGGATTGTGGTAATTCCGGTACAACCATGCGCTTGATGACCGGTCTGTTGTCCGGTCAGGACTTCTTTTCTGTGTTGACCGGCGATCAGTATCTGCGCAAGCGGCCGATGCGTCGGGTGGTTGCGCCATTGTCGTTGATGGGTGCGCGTATTGATGGCCGGGATGGTGGCGAACTGGCACCATTGGCGATCCGCGGCGGCAATCTGCACGGGATCGAATATACTTCGCCGGTCGCCAGCGCCCAGGTCAAATCGGCGATTTTACTGGCCGGTCTTTATGCTGAAGGTCAGACGACTGTGCGTGAACCGCATCTATCCCGCGATCACAGTGAGCGGATGTTGCGTGCTTTTGGTGCTGATCTCGTATCTTTTTCAGGTGGTGTCACCTTAACGCCGGGTGGCCGCTTGACCGGTCGTGAAGTTATCGTGCCCGGGGATATTTCATCGGCAGCCTTTTTTCTGGTCGCCGGACTGATAACGCCAAACAGTGAGTTGCTGATTCGTAATGTCGGGATTAATCCGACCCGGAGCGGCATCATCGATATATTGCAGGCGATGGGCGGGCAGATTGAATTGCTGGAAGAAAGAGACGTTTGTGGCGAGCCGGTCGCAGACCTGTTGGTAAAGGGCAGCGATCTACACGGTATCGAGATCAGTGGGGCTGTTGTGTCGCGGGCGATCGATGAGTTTCCGGTTATTTCGGTTGCTGCTGCGCTGGCAGAAGGGACAACGACTATTCGCGATGCGCAGGAACTGCGGGTTAAAGAGACCGACCGGATCGCCGCCATGGTGTCTGAATTGACGAAACTTGGTGCCGACGTTGTGGCCCGTGAAGATGGTATGGTTATCAACGGTGTTGAGAGTTTGTCAGGTGGCAAGGTAACGTCGCATGGTGATCACCGCATTGCTATGAGCCTGGCGGTTGCGGCCTGTCGCGCTTCAGCAGAGATTGCGATTGCTGACACTGACTGCACTGAAACATCATTCCCGGGGTTTTGGTCTCTGTTGCAGAGTGTACAAGGTTAATATCTATGCCTGAAAAAATCATTATCGCTATCGATGGCCCGTCCGGGGCCGGTAAAAGCACCCTGAGTAAACTGGTCGCAAAGTCTCTTGGCTATACCAATATTGACACTGGTGCCATGTATCGCTGTATAGCTCTGGCGGCTGAGCGCGCAGGTATAGATTCAGCAGATGTCGATCGATTAACTGATCTAAGCCACACAGTTCAGATCTCTTTTGCGCAGACAGCTGAAGGTGAGCGGGTCCTGCTGGATGGTGAAGATGTCTCGGCTGCGATTCGCACCCCTGAGGTCAGCCTGCTGACCCCGAAGGTTGCGGCAGTTCCGGCGGTCAGGGCGGCGCTGGTTGATTTGCAGAGAGAAATGGGCCAAACGGGCGGGGTTGTCCTGGAGGGCCGCGACATCGGTTCGGTGGTTTTTCCCGAGGCCGAAGTAAAAATATTTTTGATCGCGACAGCCGAAGAGCGTGGCCGCAGACGTTATGCTGAATTAATGACAAAAGGGGAGTCGGTCGAGCTGGCACAGACCGTTGCCGAAATCGAACAACGCGACCGCCTCGATTCAACCCGGACTCACTCGCCGCTGATTATGACCAGGGATGCAGTTGAAGTCGATACCACCGGTTTGACCATTGCTCAGGTGCACAACCGGATCCTGCAGGTTGTAAATAGCCGTGTCGAACAGATAGGAGGCCGTTGATGAAGATTGTCATGGCCAAGAATTCCGGTTTTTGTTTCGGTGTTAAGCGAGCTATTACTATGGCTTTTGAGGCGGCCGATGAACGCAAGCACATCTGTTCGTTTGGCCCGATTATTCATTCGCCACAAGTTGTCGAGTCACTGGCTGAAAAAGGGGTGAAAATTGCTGCCGACATCGATGATATTAATTCAGAAGCTGTTATTCTGCGCTCACACGGAGTCACCGCCGGTGAGCTGGAACAGATATCGTCTCGTGACGTCGAAGTTATTGATGCTACCTGTCCGTTTGTGAAAAAGGCGCAAGATCATGCCGCACAGTTGAGTCGTGATGGTTACACCGTTGTCCTGGTCGGCGAAGCTGATCATCCAGAAGTGCAGGGGATCATCTCCTACGCAAATAAAGGCGATGTTTTCACTGTAGCCAGCCGTGAGGATGTTGAGGCTCTGCCACGTTGTCGAAAGATTGGTCTTGTTGCCCAGACCACGCAGTCTTACAGCAACTTCTGTCAGGTTGTCGAAGCCTGCCTTACCAAGTGTACGGAATTGCGGGTTTTTAATACCATCTGTGATGCAACGACTGTCCGACAGGATGAAGCCAGATCCGTAGCCAGTCAGGTCGACCTGATGCTGGTACTCGGCGGACATACCAGCGCCACTACCTCCCGCCTGGCGCACGTCTGTACGGAACTTCAACCCAACACATATCATATCGAAACCGCCGATGAGATTGATCTCGGTTGGTTCACTAATGTTGAAATTACCGGAATCACCGCTGGTGCATCAACACCGCAATGGATCGTTGAGAAAATCGTCGATAAAGTCACGCAAATAGTTAAATAAAGGTTTGTTTTTAAAATTCCTTTATGCTATCTTCCTTCACCGTGACTTTCAGTCACCCTGCTGTCAAAGGCGGGAAAAAAATCCCCAGGGGGTAACATCTAGTAATGGTAGAAAACACTGAAACATTCAACATGGACGACGAGGATCTCGACGAAAATGAGTTCGACGAGATGGAAGAGAGCTTTGAGGCTCTTTTCGAGAACAGCATCAAGGAACTGAAGCCTGGTAACGTGGTTAACGGGACGATTGTTCAGGTCAACAAGGACACGGTCGTTGTTGATGTCGGCGGTAAGTCTGAAGGATTGATCCCGATCAACGAATTCGTTGGTGAGGATGGCCCGATTGAACTTAAAGTTGGCGACCAGTTTGATGTTTTGATTGAACGGACCGAGAATGAGCATGGACTGATCAGCCTCTCCAAGGAAAAAGCCGACCGCCAGAAGGTCTGGAATGCCCTGGAGGAAGACGCTGTTGTGCCTGGTCGGATCGTTTCCCGTATTAAAGGTGGCCTGACCGTCGATATCGGCGTCAACGCCTTCTTGCCCGGTTCCCAGGTTGATCTGCGTCCAGTGCGCAATCTGGATAAACTGATTGGCGAAACTTTCGATTTCAAGATCATCAAGTTGAACAAGCGCCGTGGCAACATCGTATTGTCCCGTCGGGTTCTGCTTGAGACCGAGCGTGAATCGATGCGTGGCGAGACCCTTAAAACGTTATGTGAAGACCAAGTGGTAGAGGGTATTGTCAAGAACCTCACCGATTACGGTGCGTTTATTGACCTCGGCGGTATTGATGGACTATTGCATATCACTGACATGTCGTGGGGACGGGTTAACCATCCATCGGACATTTTGTCGGTAGCAGATACTATTCAGGTGAAGGTTCTGAAGTTCGACAAGGAAAAAGAGCGGGTCTCTCTTGGTATGAAGCAGACCACCACTGACCCGTGGTTCGAAGTTGAAAAAACCTATCCAGTTGGCGAAAAAATCAACGGTAAGGTTGTCAGCCTGACCGATTATGGCGCGTTCGTCGAGCTGTCCCAAGGAGTTGAAGGCCTGATTCACGTTTCCGAGATGAGCTGGACCAAGCGCATCAAGCATCCAAACAAGATCCTTAATGTCGGTGACGAAGTCGAGTCGGTTGTTCTGGCACTCGATATTCCAAATCGTCGGATCTCTCTCGGCCTGAAGCAGGTTGAGCCGAATCCGTGGGAGGTTATCGGCCAGAAGTTCCCGTCCGGAACCATCATCGAAGGCCAGATCAAGAATATTACCGATTTTGGTATTTTCGTCGGTGTAGACGAAGGCATCGATGGATTGGTCCACATTTCGGATCTCTCCTGGGTGAAGCGGATCAAGCATCCTTCAGAAATATTCAAGAAGGGTGATGCAGTCAAGGCTGTTGTTCTCAATATCGATGGTGACAACGAGCGTTTCTCCCTCGGTATCAAGCAGCTTGAAGAGGATCCATGGCAGGCAATTCCAAAACGCTATGCTCCGGGCACAATCATTCAGGGCAAGGTTACTTCAGTTACCGATTTCGGTATTTTTATTGAGATCGAAGAAGGCATCGAAGGCCTGATTCATGTTTCGGAGATCAGTAAAGAAAAAATTGAGTCACCAAAAGATTTTGCTAAAGTTGGTGACAAGCTTGAAGCTGTTGTGCTGAATGTAGACACCGTTGATCGCAAGATCGCCATGTCAATCAAGCAGCTGTCCAATCAGAAGGAAAAGGCAGAAGTTGATGCCTTCCTCGGTGCTCAGAAGAACGCGACCAGCAACCTTGGCGATCTTCTCCAGGGCGCTATGGACAAGTCTTCAGATAAAGAATAATAGTTTAATTGTAATCAGGCCCCCTGCGAACTTTTGCAGGGGGCCTCTAAGTTTAAGGTGCGATAATCTTCCAATAACCTTCTGTATATTGGTTGGTTCACCTGAACCGTGTAGTTTTTTTGATTGTTTGATTGAGCAGGCTGCACGCCTTTCTCTTAAGAGGTTCGCGCGGCTATAGCTTCTG
>CBDUUF010000109.1:0-5845 GCA_965370375.1 uncultured Desulfuromonadaceae bacterium | reverse complement strand
CGGCCAGACCGTGACGCTAAGGGTCGATGCTTTTGAAGCAGCCCTTGATCTTTCCAGCGCGGCGGTGATGGCAGGCGATTATTGGCTGGTGGAACTGCGCCGGTTTGCGCCACAAGCGGAGCGAATTCGTCTGGTGAAGGAAACACCGGTTGGTATCATTCATCATTATTGCACGTTGATCCGGGTCGATGACACGGGCACGATATTGCCTCCAACAGATGTGGAAGTCCGCAAGCTTTCGTTCCCGGTCCTGTCGAACATGCCAGCCACCCATGTCGGATTCGATAATAGCTGCGAAAAGCTCTATACCGATGCGAAAAACGTCCAGCAAGCGCTGGACAATCTCTGCGATATTTCCGCCGATGATATTGCTTTCGAGTCGAACTGCCCTGAGCTGTATGACAATGCCCAGAATGTTCAGGATGCTCTGGATGCCCTGTGCAAGATCGACTTCTCGGTCCACGCCTCATTCCGGCTGTTGTTCGACTGGGGCGTGTTGTGTGGAATCGTTCCGTCACTGGTGAAGCTCGGTTCCGGCCAGGTAAGGATCACCAGCGGAGCTTTCATGGACCGGTCAGGTAGGATCACCCGGTTCGATGGTGGTACCTTCGACCTCAGCAAGCTGGAACTGAAAAAGGAAATATTATTCAACACCGAACAGGCTTTAATCGTCGCCCTGGCCAAAGGAGAAGTGTGCCTGGCCCTGGCTGCACAGGATGGCGGAAAGGTATCGCTGCATGTGGTACCGGCCAGTCTCGCATATGGTCCCGATGACCCGGGTTTTCGTGAGTCGGTAAAAAATTGTCTGGAAGAAAAAGAGCTCATCAAGATCGATGAATTTATTGGCCGGCTACCCATGAAACAGCGAGTCGCAGCCGATAAGATCCTGATTACATCGTCGGGTGACCAGGCCTTCAGCGGTTCGGCCAAACTGACGGAGGCGGAGGCAAAAGATGCCGCTGCCGTTAATGACAAGCTGTTCAAGGAATTTCAGAAAGCAGCTTCAAAGGAAGAAACCGAAACTCTCAAGGCGCGCGTTCAGAAAGCCAAACAGGACAACCCGATTGGACGCACGCAAGGGAATGCACGACAGGTTCGCCAGATGCAGCAGGCAACGGCGATCTTCGCCGCATTTCTCCGCAGCGATGATGAACGGCTACGCCGTTGCGTGTGTGAGGCACTGTTCCCCACTTGCCCACCTGATTTGGGAAAGGCGCCGTTTCTTGTACCCATCGCCTGTCTGCACGGCAAGTTCGACAATGACACCTTCCTGCTTACGGAGGTTTGTCCATTCTGTTGCCGCAAGCAGGCGATGACATGGCGTTCACTGCAATACTTCATAGGCGAAAGCCGCGATAACGTTGCGAAGAGGCTGGAAAAGTTTTGTTGTGGCCGTAAAGATAACGGTGCTGGCGGTGGCGTGACCAAACCGGATATAAAGTACGATCCTGGGAAGTATGAAGAATTTGCTGCTGTGGATCTGATTGAAGAATATCAGCTAGTGGATGCCTTCGTTGGTCGGCCACCGAAATCTCCAACCGACTATAAGAGGAAAATCATCGTCAATGATCTGAGCGAGGCCGATGCCAAAAAGACGCTGATTGGCAATGGTATCGAGATAGCTGTGACGATAGACGTCGATGACGAAAAGGCCTTTGAGATCATTGAGGAAAAGTCGGTCGGTATTTCCACGACCGATCAGCTGATCTCGGCGGGATCCGTGCGGCCGGGCGATAAGGTTGGACTGCTGGTGCGGGACGGTGTGGCGCGCGGCTATGTTCTTTTAGAGAAAGGCTCGGGGAAACTTCTCTTTTCGACGAAAACTGCTGCTTTTTCCAGAGAAGACGCGCTGCAGGCGAAGGAACTGGTCACCGCGACAAATACCGCAAAGGGCGAACTGACGGAATTGATCACCTTGCGTGAAACGCTTTCGGCAGATGTCAACAAACTCAGGACAGATGTGGAAGCTCTCGGCGTAGAGCGGGAGAAATCCGTCGCCGCAGTGAAAGACGTCGAAACCCAGCTTACCGAATTGGCCAAAACCCGGACCGAGATCACCAGAGAGATCGACGTGGTCAACAAAGAACTGGCGTCGGCGGAGAAAAATCGCAAGACGATCATGGTTGCCGTGCGCGAGGGTCAGCCGGTGACCGTCGTGACAGGAAACAAGGACCCGGCACTCATTGCCAAACTCGCGGGTGCCGGAGTTACCACGGTGGCCGATATTTCCAGGCTGACGACTGCCAAGATAAAGCAACTCACCGCAGCGGGAATTATCAATCTTACAGAAGCACGTAAGCTCAAAAAAGATGCGCAGACTTTCCTCAAGAGATAGCTGGGATAGGAGGCTGAGATGGCTGTACGACAACAGATTCGCAGACGCGTCAGGCGCACACGCCCAACCGTACGGTGTGCCCCATCTTCTTCGCTGACGGCTGCACGGATGGACGCTAGGCGGAACACATCCGGCGATAGCGAATTGATGATCGGCGGAGCTCGTGACCCGGCGGAAAAGGCTGCTGATAAAATGGCCGACCGGGTCATGCGCATGCCGGCCCCCGGCCCTGTCGTGCACCGCAAATGCGCGGACTGCGAGGCCGAAGACGAAAAGGTTAAGCGGGCACCGCAAGAGCCAGGTGAAGAAGAAACGGCTCAGACTAAACCTGCTCCGAATTCAACTTTAGTCGCTGCCGGCGCCAGCGCAGTTGCTGCCTCACCTGCTGCGTCAAGCGCTATCCGGTCAATGGGAGGTGGGAAGCCGCTCGCACGACCGGAACGGACATTTTTCGAGCCGCGGTTTGGCGCCGATCTGTCATTGGTGCGCATCCATGATGGTCCTGCCGCTGACAAGGCATCGCGAGGCATTCACGCCCGCGCCTTCACGCTGGGTGATAATGTTGCGTTTGCGAAAGGTGAAAGGCAATCGGGAACAGAGACCGGTCGCCGACTAATGGCGCATGAACTGTCGCATGTGTTGGGTGAAGAGCATACTTTGCAGCGTGCGGTAAAGCCTGATTCTGGATGCCCCAATAACATTCATGGTGCTCCAAACAACGCCTTGCAGGCACTCACTGATGCAGACAGTATGGCTATGCATATGACTCGTGCAGCAGATGCTTTGCTGTTTATTAGTACAACTACTGCCCGAACGAGCGCATTCCATAACGACGACATTGTTCTCGCGTACTATAAATGGTTTGGCGGTCCTCGGCGTCTCAACAATGGGCGCTTTAAATCCAGGTTTCGCGGTGCTTCGTTCGCAAATGATCAAGATGCCGCGACAAACGAAATGCTGGGTATCGGAGGACGGTTGTCTAGAATCTCAAGATGGATGCAAACACCGATACGTTACCAATGCCCTGGTACATCAAGATATACAATTCGAGGGTGCCAAAGGACCAGATGCAGTTCTGGTGCCGCTGCTACTGCTTGCCCCACAGGTGCCAGGCACATTGTTATTTGTCCGCATTTCTGGAATTTCTCAAGCGTTAAGGCTCGCGCAAGTTTTCTTGCGCATGAGTCAGCTCATGCCGGTTTGCAATTTGGCGGACATCCTGAGAGATTACGTCGTCGGCACCGTAACCCGGCCTGTTATGGTGGCTTTTTGCGTGATGTTTTTGGTGTCACTGGTATAACCAACGATCAGTGCAATGCAACATCGCAGGTGCCTCCAGTTCCGGCACCTGTGCCGACCCCGGTCACCGGCGGCCAGGGACCTTGATGCCACATTGCGTGCACAAAACCAAGATTGCGCATAAGCCACGCGTTCCTGTTAAAGTGCGGCCTGTTAAAAATTCCCCCAGCCGTGATCTTCAGTCAAGTTTCAGGCTGTCACGCTTATCTATATCAGCAATTCAACCTGCCTTAAAGGTTGGTTCCGCCAACGATCCGCTGGAACGCGAGGCAGAGAACACGGCTGAGCGAATTGTTTCCATGCCCTTGCCGGAAATCGCCCCCCCGCTTGCAGATCCCGAATCAGGTGGCCAAGGGCAGAGAGGGCTTGGCACGGCGCAGCGGGCAAGCGTGGATGATCAACCCAATACAGATACCCTTGAGGTTGAGCCACCAATCCCTGCCGACCATCAGGATCCGGATGTTCCCAACGAGGAAGACGTCGATACAACCGGGCTAGCTGCGGACGACATGAAGGAGATCGAGAGCGGTCAGCCGGAGGATACTGCCGGAGAACCGCCGGCGGAAGAATCGCCACCGCCAGCTGCAGATGAACCGGCGGCGCAACCTGCTCGATCCGGCGATGCGGCGGTAGTCGGGGCCGAAGGTGGGGCAGCACCGGCCGATGTCGCCGGGCGTGTCAGCCAACCGGGAAGCGGGCGGCCCCTGCCCGCATCAGTCCGTACCTTCATGGAGCCGCGCTTCGGCAAGGACTTCTCCGACGTGCGGATCCATGATGCCGCCGATGACCGTAGCGCGGCACTGCGTATCGGTGCGCGTGCCTTTACACATCGCCAGCACATCTGGATGGGCCCGGGAGAGAGCGTAGAGAACCGTCGTTTGATGGCACACGAGCTGACCCATGTGGTTCAGCAGACCAAGCGCAGCCGGGCGCCGGTGATCAAGCGGGAAGTGGAACCAACAGAAGACCCCGGGGAACCGCAGGTTCGCCGCGGCTATATCCGCAACAAGGCGGAGAAATATGCCCGCAAAGTGCCGGGCTACCGGCTGGTCTCGGTAATCCTTGGCAAGAGCCCGATCACGGGTAATCGGGTGGAGCGCAACGCAACCAATCTGCTTGGCGCGCTGATGGCGATGATCCCCGGCGGCGGCGTTCTGTTCGACCGGTTGATGGAAACCCGGGTTATCCAGAATGCTTTTGAATGGGTCTCCGGTCGCCTTCACAGTCTGAAAATCACCTGGACCCGAATCAAAGGTCTGATCAGTGATTTGTTCGACTATCTACCGGCCAGGCCTTCAAATGCCATCCGCAAGGCCAAATCCTTGTTCGCGCCCATCGTGCGCGACATCATTACCTTTATCAAGGAAGTAAAAGACAAGATACTGGAATTTATTATTCGTGGCGCATTGAAACTAGCGGGACCATTGGCAGAGAAGGTCTGGGGAGTGATCAAGAAGGCAGGCAGTGTCATCTCCACGATCCTCAAGGATCCACTCGGTTTCGCAAAAAATTTGTTTAGTGCCGTGGGCAAAGGGTTCAGTCAGTTCGGCAAGAATATCATCAAACATATCAAGAAAGGACTGCTTGGTTGGCTGTTCGGCGCCATCAAGGGCCTGGATATCCAAATACCCGACAAGCTCGATTTCAAGGGGATCCTTTCCTTGGGTCTTCAGATCGTCGGACTGACCTATGCAAATTTCCGCACAAAGTTGGTGGAGCGACTGGGGGCAAACGGCGAGCGCAAGGTTGCCTATCTGGAGAAGTCGGTCGAGGTTGTTAAAACCTTGGTCAATGAAGGCTTTGTCGGTCTGTGGCAGCGGGTCTTGCAGATGATCGATAATTTTAAACAGACGATGATCGGCGGCATCCAGAAGTTTGTCATTGAATCACTGATTATGGGTGGGATCAGCTGGTTGGCGGGGCTTTCGAATCCGGTTGGAGCCGTAGTCAAAGTGGTACTGGCGATTTACAAGATTATAAAGACCTTCCTGGAACGACTCGGTCAGATCCTGGAGGTGGCAAACTCGATCTTCTCCTCAATCGGGGCCATTGCTGCAGGTAAGATACAGGATGCCGCCGACTTCATCGAAAAGACCATCGCAGCCACCATCCCGGTAGTGATTTCCTTCCTGGCCGCGCTGGTGCCCATCACCGGGATCACCAGCTCGATCCGAGGGATCATCAAGACACTTAAGGCGCCAGTCGACAAGG
>CBDUUF010000108.1:0-5864 GCA_965370375.1 uncultured Desulfuromonadaceae bacterium | reverse complement strand
ACCATACAGTCATCCGACGCTCAGTTTCCGTAACATTCATCGTCAAAACGAGATTCTACCGGAAGATCAGGTGCAGACCCCGCGCCACACCGAGTGTGTTGATTGTCACAACCCGCATGTTGTTACCGCTGACCAGCCTTTTCGGGGGATTCCTGGGCGTCGCGTCGGCAATGCAATTATCGATGTCCAATATGAGTATGAGTTATGCTACAAGTGTCACGCAGAGAGTGCTAACCTGCCTGGCGACTCGACCAATAAACATGCGGAATTTAAAATCACCAATCCATCTTTTCATCCGGTTGAGGGGGAGGGTGCCAGCTCATTCGTGATCAGCTTACGAGATCCTTATACCGCCCGCGCCGATAAGCCTGGTGATGTTTCAATCATTACCTGCAGCAGCTGTCACGGCAGTGAAGATGCCAGGGGGCCACGAGGCCCACATGGCTCGACTTATGAAGGTTTGTTGGTAGAAAACTACGAACAGCGTGACGGTTTCCCAGAGGGACAGTTTACCTACGCCCTCTGTTATAAGTGTCATGATCGAATCAGTATCCTCGGTGATGAAAGCTTTCCACAGCATTCCCGGCATATTGTCGGGTTGGCGTCAGCAGCTGGTGGCACCTCCTGTTTTACCTGTCATGATGCGCACGGTAGCACAGTGTATCCATCGTTGATTCGGTTCAATGAAGAGGTTGTTCGACCTAACCTAAATGGCAAGCTTGAATTCCGACCAAATGGTGCTGCTGCCCGTAGTGGAACTTGCTCCCTTTTCTGTCATGAAGTTGAACACGATGAACGCTCATATTGAGCACGAGTAGACATGTAAGAGGCCGGGGTTTTTCCCGGCCTTTTTTTTATTGTAATGGTTCGATTTATTAAAGTTTTTGTGATAAATTATCCTGATATGCCTAGCTATAATTGCAAGATAGGAACCGCTGACGGTAGAGTGGTTGAAAAAGATTTTGACGCGGTCAATAAGTCGCTTTTGAAAACTGGGCTGGAAGAGCAGGGTTTTCGCGTCTTCCGTATACGGCGGCGTCTGTTTCAGGCTTTTACCAGCTCAGTCGGCGGCTCAGGGAGTTTTTCTGGCCGGCGGTTTTTGTCGTTCAATCAAGAGCTGGTTGTCCTGCTTAAGTCAGGATTGCCGATTCTACAGGTGTTAGATACGGTTACTGAACGCCTGGAAACTGGCCGATTGCTGGATGTGATGCGTGAAATCAAGGAAGATGTAAAAGGCGGCGCAATTTTATCTGAGGCTTTTGGTAAGTTCCCCAGGTTTTTTCCTCCACTTTATATCGCTTCATTTCGTGCCGGTGAACGGACTGGAGAGCTGCCGTTGACTTTGGGGCGATTTATTGCCTATCAACAACGAGCAGAGAAGTTGAAAAGTAAAATAAAAAGTGCTTCTTTCTATCCGATTATTCTGTCTTGTTTTGTTGTTTCAGTAGTTTTGTTTCTGATGTTATGGGTAGTTCCTACTTTTACCCAGATTTACATTGATGCAGATGTTGAATTACCTTTAGCCACCAGAATTATTATTTTTACAGCTGATCTGCTCACCGAAGGACTCCCGGTGTTGGTGCCTGTCGTTCTTGGGCTAGTTTTTTTTCTACGTACTTTGCTTAAAACTGACAGAGGGCACCTGTTTCGCGATCGCATGAAGCTTAAAGTTCCTTTTTTCGGGATGTTGTTTCTTGATTATGCAATATCCAGTTTTTGTCGAACTCTAGGTACAACCCTGCAGAGCGGTATGCCGATTGTTCAGGCATTGCAGATGTCTAGAGGGACTTTGAATAATCGTTTGTATGAAGAAAAAATGTTACTGGTAATCAAACGGGTTCAAGAAGGGATGTCTCTCTCTCAATCCCTGGACCAGACTGGTTTCTTTCCTGGCTTAGCGCTACGCATGATAGGTGTCGGTGAAACCAGCAGTTCGCTTTCGGAGATGCTTGGTGATGTTGCAGATTACTTTGAAGATGAAGTTGAAAGGCGTCTCGATCGTTTGTCTACCATGATCGAGCCGATTCTAATGCTCGGGATGGGGTTGTTGGTCGGTGCTATTGTTGTCGCAATGTACATTCCTATCTTTCAAATGGGTTCAACTGTTCATTAACTGGAGCTGGCTTTGGCAACATTTATCCGAAAAATGCTTGGTGATATCCTTATTTCTCTTGGTGCAATGACGCCGGCTGAAGTTGATTTGATCCTTGGGAAAATGGAGTCATCTGATCTGCGATTTGGTGAAACTGCTATTCAAGAGGGGATTATCAATGCTGATGTCCTGGCCCAGGCTCTGGCTGAACAATTCCGCTTGCCATATGTAGATATTGAGATGTGCGAACTTGATGGTGAGCTTCTTTCCAGCATAACCTCATCACTTTTTCTTAAATACAATTTTCTGCCGATTCGTCGTGATGCTGAACAGCTGATTATTGCTGTTGCTGATCCGACCAATGTGACTGCGCTGGATGAATTGGAGCTTACTCTAGATTGCTTGTTGCAGGTACAAGTCGCTTCATTTGCAAAGATCAAAAAGTTTATTGAACGTGGTGATCTTGGTTCCAAGAAGGTTTTGAGTGAAGTTTCAGAAGATTTTAAACTGCAGCTCGTCAAAGAGACCGACAAAGGCGAAGAGGTGCTGTCGATTGAAAAACTCACCGCCGATACCAGCCCTATAATCCGTTTGATTGATTCAACACTATACGATGCCCTGAATAAACGGGCGAGTGATATTCACATTGAGAGCAACGCTGATGGTGTGATTATTAAATACCGTGTTGATGGTGTTTTGTTTAAGGCGACTGAGCAATTGGACGGGCGGTTCCAAGGGCCAATAATTTCCAGAATTAAGGTTATGAGTGAACTCGACATTTCGGAGCGTCGGATTCCTCAGGATGGCCGGTTCAAGGTTCGGTTGGGTGGGAAATCTATTGATTTCCGTGTTTCGATCATGCCGAGTATTTTTGGTGAAGACGCTGTTATCCGAATTCTCGACAAAGAAGCAATTGCCAATGACCTGCAGGGGTTGACTCTTGAATCTCTTGGTTTTACCTCGCATGAGCTGGTTCGATTCAGAAGAATGGTCAGAGAGCCATATGGCATGGTGTTGGTGACGGGACCGACCGGTAGCGGCAAGACGACAACCTTGTATGCCGCGCTGTCTGAAATCAATTCGGACGAAGAAAAAATAATTACCATTGAGGATCCGGTCGAGTATCAGGTTAAAGGTGTCGTGCAAATCCCGGTTAATGAAAAAAAAGGGCTGACATTTGCCCGCGGCCTGCGTTCTATATTGCGTCACGACCCGGACAAGATCATGGTCGGTGAGATACGCGATCCGGAAACGGCGCAGATAGCGGTTCAATCTGCACTTACCGGCCACCTGGTTTTTACAACCGTACATGCCAATAATGTTTTTGACGTTCTCGGTCGTTTCTTGCACATGGGCATCGATGCTTATAATTTTGTGTCATGCCTGAATTGTGTCGCTGCACAGCGTCTGATACGCCGCAATTGCCCACATTGCACAAAACCGGTTAAATATGATCGCAAGGTTCTTGAAGAATCCGGCCTCTCCTACAAGAAGTATGGTCAGGTTGAATTTATGGCAGGAGAAGGGTGTGAAGAGTGTCATGGCACCGGTTTTCACGGTCGGAGTGCTATCATGGAATTGCTCGATATGAATGATGAATTGCGTGAATTGATTGTTGCCAAAGCGCCAGTTTCGCAATTGAAGCAGGCCGCCCGAAAATCTGGGACGGTGTTCTTGCGAGACGCTGCCATCGAAAAACTTGTGCAGGGATTAACAACCCTGCCGGAAATTAATCGTGTTACGTTTGTTGAACAGGCTTCGGAATGATTTACAGAAACTACCTCGGACTTGATTTGCAAGCCAACGTGATACGTGCTGTTTCCATGCAGCGGCGTGGCATGTCGTTGAATCTAACCGATGGCAGATTGATCGGCCTGGATCAGGGTGTTTTGTTACCATCTTTCCGGCGGGAAAATATCCTCGATACTGAGGCTTTTATTTCCGCTGTACGTGAAGTTCTCGATCCGATAGCTGTTGCTGAAGAGCGGGTCAGTCTGGCACTGCCTGAGAAAGCCGGGCGTATTCTTTTGACCCAGGTTGAAACCCCGCTTACCAGTAAAGCCGAGGGTGTTGAGATTCTCAAATGGCAGTTACGTGAAGCGCTTCCTGCCGATGGTGGGTTGCAACTCGACTACCAGATTGTTGATCGAGACGAATCAGGACGGCAGTCTGTTGTTGTTACCTGCATGACGGAGGCGGTGCTTAAACAGTACGAAGATTGCCTCAATCTTGCCGGATATGGCGCCGAGAAGATTGATTTCAGGTGCCTTTGTCAGTTTAATTATTATCATAATCGGCTCGGCTCAGATGATGATTATGTGCTGATTTTCTCAGAAAGCCAATCTCTGGTTGTGCAAGTATATCAGGCTGGAGTTCCGGTTTATCATCGTGCCTGCGAGGTGTCAGGGGATGTTGAGTCGATTTATCGCGAATTAAGCAGGATGCTGTCCGGTGAACGAATTAGACTTGGTGGTTTGCGCCGTGAGTCGGTTTACCTGCATAGTGATCAGGAAGAAAATGAAGAACTGCTGGCGGTATTGAAGAGTCTGTTCGAAAGAGACACCATTATTTTACTCGACCCCGAATTATCTCGACTTGGATCGCCGACTCTTTCGATTGATAAGTCACAAGCCCGATCGTTGATCACTGCAGTTGGCGCTGCCGAGCGTTTGATGTAGGAACTTTTATGAAATATACCCATAATCTTGCAACCAGAGCCTATGTAAATCGCCGAACTCTTTTTTTTGGTTATGCAGTGTTGGGCTCTTTGTTGGTGGTTGTATTGTTGTTCAATACGATTCGGGCTATTTCACTTAATAATGAAATCAACCGTAATCGAGCAAATATTGGATCAATTGAGACGAATATTTTGGCACGAACCGGTGTTGAAACTGCAGATTATAGTGAAGTAAATTACCAGAAAATTTTAACAAGTATTCAAAATGCTAATGAGATATTGCTACGTGACAGCTTTCGCTGGACGAACTTCCTCGAACAAATGGAAACAGTCGTACCGCGTCAAGTGCGAATTTTGCATATTGACCCGAGTTATAAGGATCGTAAGGTAAAGCTTTCCGGGCAGGCAAAGAATCTAAAGGCTTTAAAGGTTTTTATCGATAATCTTATTGAGTCAGGGAGTTATTCGCAGGTTTTCCTTGAGCAACAGGCGACGGTCGCAAAATCAAAAATTATCGGCTTTTCAATTAGTCTTGAAGGAGCCTTTTGATGATCCGTGAACCGATATGGCAAGCAGTATGGAAAGTTAATCGCATTATACCGATATGTCTCGCCGGACTGTTTGGTGTTAATATCCTGCTGTTTATGTTTTTGACCTATTCTTTGGAGGATCAAGCTGCTGTGGTGCAGGCTGATTTTATCCGTTTGCAAGCTGAGGAACGTCGAAGCCAGAGCGGCAGAGCTGATTCTGAGTCGCCAGTAGTAATTTATACACGAGGGGTTGAAGATCTTCAGAGATTTCGTCAGGCAATTCCGGGCAAGTCTGAACTGACCGGGTTGATTGATGAACTTTTTGTATTGGCAGACCGTTCCGGTTTGCGGATCAACAGTGTTAAATATGATGCTGAAAGTGATCCTGAGCAACAACTGTTGCATTATAAAATCAACTACAGGGTGACCGGGACATATAAACAGATTAAAAAAATGATTCATATGATCGAGCAGTCAGGACGCTTAATATCAATCGACGAACTGTCTCTGGACAGTGTCCAGAAAAGCAAGAGCGTCAGTTTGTCTCTGACACTGAAAACTTTTT
>CBDUUF010000107.1:0-5895 GCA_965370375.1 uncultured Desulfuromonadaceae bacterium | reverse complement strand
AAGCGGTTTGAGGTTTTTACCGGTGATATTACTGAGGGATAAACTGAAGGAAACGCCGCGATCACCCGGACGCTCATACCAGTGCCCGGCAATACTCCAGCAACCACTGCGGTACTCAAGTGAGGTCCGATAGTCGAGATTTTTCTGACCTTGCAGATCGAAACGCCCTTCGTAGTTAGCATAAAGCGGTGCCAGCAAAGCGAGATCGACGCTGGTCGAAAAATATTCGAATTCAGCCCGACTGTAACTGTAATTGAGCAGCAGTCCGTTGCCGACCTGGTCATTGAAACCACCCCAGAGCGAAAGAGCATCCATCCGTCCGGGAGTTTCTTCAATTGCCAGTTCGATATCACTGCGCAGATAAGTCCGTTCAACTGGACGAATTTCCAATTCAGCAGTCAACGGCGAAAAAGGTTGATGATTATCAGGGGGTGGCCCGAGAGCTCGACGTTGTTCGGCCAGATCATAATCGACAAACAGGCGCAGCTTGGCCAAGTCCCGATAATGCCTGGCACCCTCTTTATCCAACTGGCGCGTAGTCCACCGATTGTCCAGAGTCATACGGAAGCGATTGATTTCCAAAAACTCATCACGAAAATCAAAAGACGGGGTACTTGTGGTGTCTACATCCGGTGCGTAAAGATAATCCATCTTCAGCTCAATTGCATGACGACTGGCGCTACCTTCATTAGCATGCTGAAAAATTCTGGCAAATCGATTGCCAATAGTTACGGACGCCTCTGGCCGACCAGCTCGCTCTGTTGACCCGCTAACCCGGTAAAGTTGTTCCCGCCAGGCAATGGTCGGTAAAAGGTTGAGGTATCGCGTCGACAAGGCGTCGGTACTTAAAGTCGGGTAAATCCGCAAGCGGACGCCGGATTCTCCAACATGTCGCCAAAAATTCGTCACGTCGACCTCAAGAGAAGTCACCAGCGGTGTGGCCAGGAAGCGTTGAGGAACAATGGTCAGGTTGATCGCAGGCAGGGTTTGTAAAACCGTCGAGGTGTCCTGCTGCAACGCTCTGGTATAGCGGGCAAATGTGGACAAATTGGCCTTACCCCAGATTTTGCTGAGGTAAAAATCAGATTGCACCTTGTCGCTGGTGTACTCTTGTGCTGAACCACCGAACAACTCAAAATAATCGTTCGAATTAACATACTGGGCGTTGATAGCCAAGCGGGTGTCTCCGGGTAGATAACCATCATGTTCCCACTCGAGCAAATACCGATCCTTTTGATCGTTCATCCCGGTCACATAATTCCCATAAATTCGAGCCGGACGAACAGTGTCAAAAAAGTAGCGATACTCCAAACCGGTGCCGACACCCAAACGGGACATGTAGTCGACAGTCAAGGTAGCGTCCTGATCGTCGTCGATCACTTGAAACCAGGGAAGAACGACCCGTGTCCCATATAGACTGGAAAAACCAACAGTCGGAATCAACAATCCTGAGCTACGCTCAGTGTTGGCCGGAAAAACGAGATACGGCAGGTACATGACCGGAACATCACTAAGATAAAATTTTGCATGCTTGGCCTGGGCAAATTGGCCGAGTCGCACATCGATCTTACTGGCACCAAAGCTCCAGGCTGGAGTCTCGCCGGAACAGGAGGTAAAGCGACCATCGGTGATGCTGTAATTGTCGTCGCCCAGGGTTACAATTTCTGCCCCGGACAGATAGGCCAGACCAGGTAATTCAATCCGGCCATTGGTCAGTCGGCCTTTGCCTGTAGCAAAGTTATACTGCAGCGAGTCGCCGGTGGCGCGACCATCCGGCGTGGTCATAAGGACTGAACCATCACAGAAAACGTCGCCGGTGTCTTCATCCCAACGTGCACGATCAGCTCGAAGTTCCATTTCGCCACGCTGCAACAGGACATCACCTTCGGCGTTAAGCTCTCCGGTCGCGCGATCGAGAACCAGACTGTCGGCGCTCATATGCACCTCTTCTTCCGGCGCAGCGACAACCGGCATAGCCAGTAAAATTCCGACGAGTAAGAAGCAGGCAATCCTGATATAAAGATTACAAAGCAACGGCCGGGTTCTCCCGTTCCAGAAGTTCACGTACGGCAGCGACCAGAAACAACGATCCGGCCACCAGAACAATCTCATCTTCAGCACAATCGCTACGGGCCATATTGAAGCCCTCTTCAACATTCGTACAGACAATCGCCGGCACACCGGCTGCAGTTGCCGCCCGGGCTAACTCGGCTGGCGACTGTGCCTCTTCAACCGGCGGCGCAACGCAATAAACCGTCACGGCAAATTTAAGCAACGGCTGCATAATTTGCAACATCGCTTTGTCACGTTTCATACCGACCAGCCAGCGCACCCGACTGCAACCAGTGCTGTTAATATAGTCGGCCAACGCCTCGGCGCCGGCACCGTTGTGGGCCGCATCCAGTAGAACCTGGCGCTTTGCCTCAAACCATTCCAGCCGCCCCGGCCAGACGGTCGAAGCGACACCAGCGGTCAGAGTTGCATCGTCCAGCGCCACCCCTTGGCGACGGAGCATTTCTGCCGCAGCCAGGGCCACTGACATATTGTATTGCTGGTGCGCACCAACCAGCGCCGGCTGCAGGTCATCCAGTCGGCTGTCGAGCCCCTGATAGTCCATCCGTGTACCGTCTGCCGAAAAGGTAAAATCAACTCCGGCAACAACCGGTTCAGCACCGATTTTTTCGGCCGCGGCCAGCAACGCCGCCTGTGCTTCCGGCTGTTGCTCGGCTAAAACAACCGGCACCCCTTTGCGCATAATTCCGGCTTTCTCAGCGGCAATAGCGGCAAGCGTGTCGCCAAGGTGCGCCTGGTGATCAAAGGCAATCGGGGTAATAATCCCAAGTGACGGCGAAACCGCATTGGTCGCGTCGAGTCGACCACCCATGCCGACCTCGAGGATCGCGACTTCTACCTGACAACGGCGAAATGCTTCTAGCGCCAGAGCGGTGGTGAACTCAAAAAAAGTCAGCGGAAGATCGCTGCCGATCCGACGTAGTTCATCGATCAACGGTTCGAGAAACTCGAAAGCGACCGGCGTGCCATCGATGCGGATACGTTCGGTAAAACAATGCAGATGGGGAGAGGTGTAAAGACCGGTACGCACCCCGGCTTGCCGCAACATCTCGGCCAATGCCGAAGCGGTCGAGCCCTTACCATTGGTCCCGGCTACCAGTACGGTTCGATAGCTGTCAGCGGGCAAACCGAGACGGGCATGTAGAGTGCGGATGTTGTCGAGACCAAGCTTGATACCGAAGGTCTGCAACCCGTACAGGTAATTAAGACTTTCGCGCCTGGTCATAGCTCAGTTCTTGGTGAAAATCTTTAGAACTTGGGCCAATTTAGCTTTCATCTCCTGGCGCTGAACAATCATATCAACCATGCCGTGCTCGAGCAGGAACTCGGAGCGCTGGAAGCCATCGGGTAGTTTCTGGCGAATGGTCTGTTCGATAACACGTGGCCCGGCAAAACCGATCAAGGCCCGCGGTTCGGCAATATTCAAGTCTCCGAGCATAGCGAAACTGGCAGTGACACCACCGGTGGTCGGATCGGTCAGGACCGAGATAAACGGGATCCCTGCAGCACGAAGTTTGGCCAACGCGGCGCTGGTTTTTGCCATTTGCATTAAAGAAAGAATACTCTCTTGCATCCGGGCGCCACCGGATGACGAAAAGATCAGTACCGGCGCTTTCTTTTCCAGACCGCGCTCAATCACCCGGGTAATTTTTTCGCCGACCGCAGAGCCCATACTGCCACCCATAAAACTGAAATCAAACACAGCCAATGCGACCGGCAGACCTTCAATTTCACCTTCGCCACACTTGACCGCATCACCGCCGCCAAGCTTTTTAACCGTTGTCTTGATCCGTTCTTTGTAAGACTTCGAATCTTTGAACTTCAGGAAATCGACCGGCATCATCTCGGCATCCATCTCGACAAAAGTACCAGCATCTATCACTAATTCGATCCGCTCTTTGGCGCTGATGCGGAAGTGATAATCACATTTCGGGCAGACATTAAGATTCCGCTCGATCTCCTTGCTGTAGATTATCTCCTCACAGTTTTTACATTTAGTCCAAAGCCCTTCGGGCATCTTGACGTTTTTTTTCACAACCGGCACCATAGGTGCTTTTGCTTTTTTAAACCAGGACATTGATTTACCTCATAGTTTGACAGAGCAGCTTAAATCTCAAAAACTTCGCCGCCATCCAGAACCTGCAGACGGTCATCATTCAGAGCGGCCAGTTCCGCCTGAAGATCTTCCAGAAACTGCGGTTTCATGTGAAAAATCTTGATCGGAACATTCCGATCGCCAAACTTTTCCAATTCAGTCTTGAGCATGCCAGGGGTCAGGTGTCCGCTGAGCTGCGCCAGGCTTTCCAGCCGATTCGGAAAAGATGTCTCTATAAATGCAATTTTCAAATCAGGACAATCTCCTGCCATTTTCCAGATTGCATCAGTCGTAGAAGTATCTCCAGAATAAAACAAACTGCCATTTATACCTGAGAGACAATAACCGACCGTATAGACCGTATGATTGGTCTGCGCAAAAGTGACTGTGTAACCGCCGATTTCAATGGCTCCATTTTCCGGCAAGCTGTTCAGGCTGATAACCGGAGCTTCTTTAGACGGAATCTTGGTAAAATCGGGCCAGATATAATCATTAAACAGATGCTGACGAATTGCATCCAGGACCGGTTCCGGCGCCCAGATCCGGATCGGAGTTTTGCGTCGACTCATGACATTGTCCGCCAGAAAGGCCAGATCGACCATATGGTCGAGGTGAGCGTGGGTCAGAAGGACATCATCAATCTGTGCCTGCTCATCCAGTGTCATTGACGATGCGATTGTCCCCGCATCGAGAAGTAATCGATCGTCGATCAGCAGGCTGCTGGTAAAACGACCGGGTACACGTGATCCAAAACAGCCCAACACTCTAATCTTCATTCTATCAACAATACAGGGGTCGCTCACGCGGCCACCTGCACCCCTTCCTTGAGAGAACGGATAAACTTCCGGACCTCCGGCAACAGATCTTTGCCGTTGCCGTGGGTCGCAATAATCTTAACCAGGGCGCTGCCGACCACAACCGCATCAGCAAATTGTGCTACGGCTGCCGCATCAGCTGGTGTGCTGATCCCAAAGCCGACCGCGACCGGAACCGGGCTATGCTCCTGTATTTTGCGAACTTCATCCGCAATCGCTGCGGCGTTAATACGCTGGGTTCCAGTAACACCGGTCATTGAAACATAATAAAGGTAGCCTTCACCCGACGCTGCCAATCGCTGCATCCGTTCCGGTGGTGTTGTCGGTGCGAGCAGCGCAATCAGATCAACCCCATTACTCTTGAGATCCGCGTGAATTTCGTCGGTTTCTTCAGCCGGCACATCGACCAACAGCAAGCCATCTACGCCTGCGCCAGCGGCCGCAGCCGCAAAAGTTGCCGGGCCAAAACGAAACACCGGGTTATAATAGCCCATCAAAATTATCGGCACATTAGTCCGCAACCGAACCCGCGCCACCAGATCAAGCACATCTTGCAGTGTTGTGCCGGCAGCCAGAGCACGCTCCGATGCAGCTTGAATTGTTGGCCCGTCGGCCATCGGATCGGAAAATGGCATGCCGAGTTCAATCAGATCGGCCCCGGCTTCAACCAGAGCGTGTATCAGCTCTTCAGTTGTTGCCAGATCCGGATCACCAGCCGTCAAAAAAGGCACCAGCGCGGTTTTACCTTCGCGTTGCAAAGCTGTCAATGTTGCCCCGATTGTACTCATAAACCCACCAATTTCAGACCGTAAATTTAAATAATAATAAATATCGGGTAATTTTTCAACACACTTGCGCAAGTTTACGCGTCAAACTGAGAAAATCTGTAAACATTTCTGTATTCATCCTGCC
>CBDUUF010000106.1:0-5898 GCA_965370375.1 uncultured Desulfuromonadaceae bacterium | reverse complement strand
CGAAACTCGATCATCTCGCGGAATTTCCAGGTGGTATCGACATGCATCAGCGGACAAGGTGGCGGTGCCGGATAGAAGGCTTTTTGTGCCAGATGCAGCATGACGGCTGAATCCTTGCCGACCGAGTAGAGCATGACCGGATTGTCAAATTCAGCGACTACCTCGCGGATGATGTGGATGCTTTCGGCTTCAAGCTGCTGCAGGTGCGTCAGTTTCTGACCCATGGGAATTTCCTTTTTGAAGAATGACTTTGTAACGGTTCAGGAGGCTGTTTTTTTGTCATCTCGATCGAAGAGAGATATCTTGGGTTTTAAATTTCCTCGGCTTCAATACGATACGGAAAAAACAAGATTTCTCCCGTTGGTCGAAATGACATAAATGTTTATTAGCGGTGCAGGCCACACTCTTTATTATCCATACTCTCCCACCACCAGCGTCCGGCACGGGGATGTTCACCAGCTTCAACCGCCCGGGTACAGGGGGCGCAACCGATCGACGGATAACCCTGGCGGTGCAGGCGGTTGACCGGAACCTGGTGCGTGTCGGCATACTGCCAGACCTGTTCGCTGCTCCAGTCGACCAGCGGATTTATCTTGAGCAGACCACCGTTGGCCGTGTCGATTTCGATCGCGGCAATAGTATTGCGGGTGACACTCTGTTCACGCCGCATACCGGTTACCCAGCCGGCCATCCCGCGCAGGGCGCGCTGCAGTGGCTCGACCTTGCGGATATGGCAGCATTCATGCCGGTTATCCAGGCTCTCGCGGAACGAGAAGAGTCCTTTTTCTCTTTCCAGTTTTTCAACCGCCTCGCGCTCCGGAAAATACCAGTCTATAGAAATGCCGTACTTTTCGCTGAGCGCCTCGGCGACCTCATAGGTCTCTTCATTGAGCCGACCGGTATCGAGTGCGAAAACCCTGATCGGTAGTTGCAGGCGATGCAGCATGTCGATCAGCACCACATCTTCGATACTGAAGGAGCAGGCGAGCGTAACCTGGCCGGCTGCCCGTTCTACGCCGCTGCGCAGAATTTCTTCCGGACGCAGGTCGAGCGTTTGTCTGGCTCTCTTCGGGGTGAGGTGAGAGAGCTTGAGCGTTTTATCTGTGCTGCTGCTCATATGTAGTACTCCGGTTCCTGTTCAATCCGCCCGTATGGGATGCGATTCCAGAGCCGCTCGTGGCCGAAGTAGATAAACAGTTTTATTGAAGTGTCAGCCAGACCGATGGTTGCAGCAAAATCACCTTTGCCGGTGATCAGGTAGACCAGTCCGGTGGTGATGATAGTGGCCAGCACTCGCCAGGAGAGGGCTTTAACAACGCTGCGTCGGGTTGTTTCGATCATTAGCTATCCAGAAAAAAGGGTTTGTTGTCAGTCGAGATTTGCTGAGACTATATTTAGCAAGTAAACTTGTCAACAAAATAATTAAATAAAACACTGTAGTTTAATAGAGTAAATGAATATAAACAACAGTAGTCAGTGTGGGATATACTTCAAAAGTTTGTATCTGTGGGTGTTTATAGCTGTGGAATCAGTTTGAACTTACAGAAGTTGTTATTCTGAACTAAGGGGTGAGGCGGGTTGTGGTATTCAGTGTGGACGAACGGTTACGGTACCAGCTTGTAGCCGACGCCATGCACGGTGATCAACAGTTGCGGCGAGGCCGGATTGGTTTCGATCTTCTTGCGCAGTTGGGCAATATGCTGGTCGAGGGTGCGGGTGGTGCCGAAGTAATCGACGCCCCAGGCAGCATTGAGCAGGTCGTTGCGCGAGAGAACCTCATTTGGTCGTGCATGAAAGACTTCGAGCAGCTTCAGTTCGCGTGAGGTCAGGCTGATGGTCTGGTTGTTACGCATAACCTGATAGGTCTTGCGGTTGACGGTGGCGGTTCCGATCTGGAACTGCTCGACCGTAACCTCTGCCTGGATAACGGTGTTGTTGCGACTGCGGCGCAGTACCGCGGCGATCCGGGCGCGCAATTCGTGCAGGCCGAACGGCTTGGTCACATAATCGTCAGCGCCGAGTTCGAGTCCGACTACCTTGTCGATCTCTTCGCCCTTGGCGGTCAGTATGATAATCGGTACGTTAACATCCTTTTTACGAACTTCTCGGCAGACATCGTAGCCGCTCATCTCGGGCATCATTACATCGAGTAGCAGCAGGTCAAATGTTTCCGCGTGAAAGAGATCGAGTGCCTGCTGACCGTTGTCGGCCGTGGTTACCCGGTAGCCTTCGGCTTCTAGCAGATCGAGTAATCCCTGTTGCAGGTTGCGATCATCTTCAGCGATCAGAACATGTTGGTTCATGTTGTATTCCTTTGTGGCAGGGTCAGTTCAAAGCAGGCACCGCCGCCCTGATGCGGACAGCAGGTCAGGCGGCCGCCGATCCCTTCAGCCAGTTGCCGGGCGATACTCAGACCGAGACCGGTCCCCTGTTGGTTGGCGGTCAGTGAGGTGTCGATCCGGTGGAACTTGTCGAAAATCATTTCTTGCTGGTTAGCCGGAATTCCCGGACCGCGGTCGCGAACACGCAGAACCAGCGACGTTGCTTCCGGTTGCAGGTCGACATAGAGTTCGCCACCCGCTGCTCCATATTTCAGCCCGTTGTCGAGCAAGTTGAGGATGATCTGCTCCAGGGCATCCCGGTCGCTGACCAGTAGTTGACCTTCGCTGATGTTGCGTTGCAGGTTCATCCCGGCGTTGTCGATGCGCAACGCCTGGCTGTCGAGCAGATCGTGTAACAGCTCAGACAGGTCGATCGGTTCGCTCGCGTACTCTTTTCGCCCCTGTTCCAGACGACTGAAGTCGAGCACATTGTTGACCAGTCGGGTTAGTCGTTGGCTCTCGCGGATGATGGTCTGCAGGTAGTGTTCTTGTTTGGCCGGATCGCTGATTTTCTTTTCGCCGAGCAGTTCAGCGTACATGCGGATGGTCGTTAATGGCGTCTTCATCTCGTGTGAAACGTTGGAGACAAACGAGGTCTTCTGCTTGGCGTCGCGCTGGTTGCGATAGGCTTGCCAGAGCAGCAGTGAGCCGCCGAGCAGGATGGCGATGACGAACGTGCCGACCAGTAGCGAAGAAATCAGAATAAAACTGCCGCCGACCGCGTTCTGGTTCTGTGGCGCAAAGGCGACGACGCGCCAGTGCGGTAATGCTCGAATATCGACCGAAGCGAGCGGGCTGGAGGTTTCACTGATTTCGAGCGGGCCGACCTGATGGAAGACGTTGTCATTGCCGTCGATCAGAGCGTAGGTTTCGCCATCGGCCGGGGTTGCCGGCAGGGTGGCGAGCAGTCGGCTGAGCAGCGCCATCATCTCCAGCTCGAGCCCGCTGCGTTGCCTGCTGTTGTCCGGCGCGAACCAGCCGAGCATGTGCAGCTGGTTGTCCGCAAACCAGGGAATCCAGCCTGATGCTCCCCTGGATGTCGGCCGTGCATAACTGTCGGCTTCGGCTGCGATAGATGCCGGCATCGGGGCTTGTTGAGCCAGGCTTCGCAACTCCTTGCGCTCGGCCAATAATGTTCTGGCCGGCGTGTCTTCAGGCTGCGAGGGTATATCGAGGGCGGGTGCTTTCCAGGCCGTCTGATTGGCAAATAACATCAGGTAGCGGCGGATAAAAATTGTTTCTTCGTCACTGGCCGGTTGCTCCGGATCAGGATACAGCAGGCCGCGTCCCTGTTGCCAGACAAAGACGTTGCGCACCAGCGGGTTGGTCCGTTTCCAGTCATCGAGCTGTTCAACCAGGTTTTCCTGCGGCAGCGCGCGCAGGGTTTCGAGCAGACCGCTTTGCACCTCGGCGACGCTGACGTCGATGCTGTCAGCAATCGCCAGAATCCGGCTGCGGGCGGTATCGCGAGCCTGACCGGCGAGTCTGCTTTCTTCATTTTCAAGCAGACGCAAGGCGCCGATCCCGAGAATCAAGGTCGGGATCAGCAACAGTAACCAGGCGATCAGCAGGCGGGTTTTCACAGCGGCATACCTTAAATTGACAGAGTTTAAACTGACCGGGAGTCACTGCTCCCGGCCAGATGGGTTATTTGTTAGTAGTCCTTTTGTTGCTTCCGTACTTTGTAACTCTCGGAGCGCAGCGCTTTCTTTTCAGCCGGTGCCAGGGCGGCCGGAGCGGCAAAAGCATCGGCGTCCTGTTCCAGACTCTCTTCGGCCTCGGCGGCAATGTCACTGAAACCGAGGGCCTGGTTGCGCTTGGCAATTTCCGCACTCTTTGCCTTTAACTGCCGAACCGCTTCATCCTTGCGCCCGGCATTGTAGAGATCGAGCGCCTGATCGCGGGTCTCGGCTATTTCGGTTTCAACCAGCGCTTGTTGCACCGGCTTGTTCGCCGATTTGATGACCTCTGCCTGCTGGCGTGAGAAGCGGACATCGGCAATCGATGTTGATTCTTCAAACTGGCTGGTCAGAGCGTTTTCGTAAGCGCAGCGGGCATTGGCAATTCGCTTGAGCTGGTCGGCTTCACCCGGTTCAACCATCACCTCGACCAGGGCGTACTTCTGTTGTCCGCCGTAAAGCTGGTTGAGGTGGATTTCGACCTTGTTGCCGCGGATGCGACCTTCACGGCCGATGATGCGTATGGGCCGGACCCCTTCCGGGCATTCGATTTCGATCACGACCTTACGGGCGGCGATACTCAGCACGTCACCGAGTTCGGCAGCAAAGATCCGCGGCAGGTCACGGCTTGATTCGACAAAGTAGTGGTTGCCGTCACTGCGGTCGGCCAGCTGGGTCATCAGGTCTTCATTGAAATCGTTGCCGATACCGATGGTCGTCACCGAGATTCCTTCTTTGAGCAGGGCGGCGCCGAGCCGGGCCAGGTCGGCCGGCGAACTCGGGCCGACATTGGCGATGCCGTCAGAGAGCAGGATCACCCGGTGGACGTACGGGCCATAAAGGTTTTTGCGGATTTCAGCTGCACCTTGACTGACCGCACCGTACAGGGCGGTGTTGCCGCCGGAACGGATGCTGCGGATACGCTGCTCGATCCATTCACTATTGGCCGCGCTCTGCGGTGAAACCAGAGTTTGGACAGTGTGGTCGTAGACAACCAGTGAAAACAGGTCGCGCGGACCGAGACGACGCAAGGCGGTAATCGCTGCTTCGCGAGCCTTGGCGATCTTTTCGCCGGACATCGAACCGGAGCGATCAAGCACCAGCGTCAGGTTGACCGGAGGTCGTTCGCCTTCACGCGGAACATTTGGTACATCAAGGGTGATTTTTATAATGGCTTTTTCGGTCTGTCCGGCCGGTAATACCTGGCGGTCTAGTTCCAGGTTACAGTTGACCAGAGGCTTGGCCTGGGCCGCTGTGGCGAGAAAGAGCAGGGTGAGAATCAGTAGTCGGTTGAAAATTTGTTTGATGTTCATGTTTTGTTCCTCCTGTTTACGGGTCGCTTGCATCGGAATGGGTTTCCGGGCTTAAGTTGTGCCCAGTAGACCACTCACAACGCGACAGGTCGTCATCAGGAGGTCAAAAGATTGTAAAAAAGATGTCATGGAGCATCTCCGATTATTGCAGGGTATATTGTGCCAGTAAGGTGTTGAAAAGGCAAATGCTGCAACAACGCTGGTTAAGTTCAAACAAATGGCACTTCACAGTGGCTTTTAAGTTTTTTTCTGCTACAATTTTCCGGAGTTAGCTGTTTGCAAAAAAAAACTATACTAAGGAGTATCAAAAATGAACAAGTGTTTACTGCTGTTGATTGTCATCGTTTTTATCGCCGGTCCGGCTCTGGCTGCTAAAGATCCTGGTTCGATGGCCGAATCTGCAATTCAAACGTTTGCCGAAGGGTGTGAAAAAGAACTCACCAGCTATTGCAAAGATGTAACGCCGGGTGATGGCCGTCTGATCGCCTGCATTTATGCTCACGAGGACAAGCTCTCATCTAAATG
>CBDUUF010000105.1:0-5959 GCA_965370375.1 uncultured Desulfuromonadaceae bacterium | reverse complement strand
GATGATATAATTGCCGCTGTTCGTGGTAAGAAATAAGCAGTTGCGGCATAAGTTCTTGCCTCCACTGGTATAATCTGTTAAGTATCCCTGACTTTTTCAGGACGATTGTATATTTAAGGAGACAGTTTGATGGGATTGATGACAGGCAAGCGTGGCATCATTTTTGGCCTTGCCAACGATATGAGTATCGCATGGGGGATTGCCCAACAGTTAAGTGAAGCCGGCGCTGAGCTTGCTTTCACCTATTTGAATGCGGCTTTGGAAAAACGGGTTCGCCCTTTGGCAGAAAGCCTTGGTTCTACAGTGATTCTGCCCTGCGATGTCGGCAGGGATGAAGATATTGCTGCTACCTTCAAGGAACTTGAAAAGATCTGGGGCAAGATCGATTTTGTTGTACACTCGGTCGCCTTCGCCAATCGGGAAGATCTGAAACGACCGTTCAGCGAAACCAGCCGTGACGGATTTTCCCTGGCTATGGACATCAGCGCTTATTCCCTGATCGCTATCAGTCGTTATGCTACACCGCTGATGATCGATGGTGGCAGCATTGTTTCCCTGACATATCTCGGTTCGGTTCGGGTTGTACCTAACTACAACGTGATGGGCGTAGCCAAGGCGGCGCTTGAATCATGTACCCGCTACCTGGCCGCCGAGCTCGGTGAGAAGAAGATCCGGGTTAATTCTATCTCGGCCGGTCCGATCAGAACTCTGGCTGCTTCGGGGGTAGTTGGCTTGAAAGAGAAGATTAAATATATGGATATCTATGCGCCGTTACGTCGGGCGGTTGATCAGACGGATGTCGGCAAATCAGCGCTATATTTCTGTTCGGATCTGTCCAGTGGCGTAACCGGTGAAATTCATTATGTTGATGGTGGGTTCAGTACCACCGTTAATGTCTGATGGCAGCGTAAAAAGTCAGTTTGCTGTGTTACAATGTTTTTTAACTCAATAAACTTAAGGGGTCCTGTTGGGCCCCTTTGTTATTTACGAGAGACGCATTGAACAACGTTATCGGCAACACCACAGGTTTGAAGGCGAGCCAGCTGCGCGCTCTGGAACGGGTCTATAATCGACGCATTCCGGCCAGTGAACTGATCACCACCGAACTCGCCCGCTTCCTGACCGAATTATCCCTGGAAATTCGTCGCCAGATTGCGGTGATTATCGGTCGCAACGGCAAAATTGCCCAGGTCATTGTCGGTGACGATAAGAGTATCTATATCCCGGATCTCTCCGGTTACCGCCTTGGTCGCAGCGGCCTGCGCGGCCTGCGCCTGATCCACACCCATCTCAAAGGTGAAGCCCTCACCCAGGACGATCTGACTGATCTCTCATTGTTGCGGTTTGATTTAATGGCGGCCATAGAAGTCACCGCTGATGGTCTGCCGGGACAAGTGCACTACGCGCATATCCTGCCGCTTAATCCCGAAGACAAACCGTACGAATTAATTACGGTGCCATCGATCCATCGGCTCGAATTACAAGTCGACAGCTTTCTCACCGCTCTTGATGCGGAAATTGAACGCAAGATGGCTGAGACCATTGATCTCTCCGATACCCGGGAACGGGCGTTTCTGGTCTCAATCAGTCAAGCGGCGCGACACGATATCGACGACGCGATGGCCGAGCTGAATGAGCTGGCACGTACTGCCAATGTTGTGGTTGTTGATGAAATAATTCAGCGGCCACGCAAGATCAATCCGAAAACTTTGATCGGTGAAGGCCGCCTCAAAGAGCTGATAATCGAGGCTATGCAGTGGAAAGTGAGTCTGTTGATTTTTGATCAGGATCTCACTCCGATGCAGATCAGCACGATCAGCGCCATGACCGAACTCAAGGTTATCGACCGGAGTCAGTTGATTCTCGACATCTTTGCCCGGCGGGCGCATACGCTGGATGGCAAGGTGCAGGTTGAACTTGCACAGTTGAAGTACCTGCTGCCGCGTCTGACCGGTCGCGGTACTGCCTTGTCGCGTCTGGCTGGCGGAATCGGTGGCCGTGGTCCCGGCGAGACCAAGCTGGAGATTGACCGGCGGCGGATTCGCGACCGGATCTCCCGGTTGGAAAAACAGTTGGTTAACCTCTCGCGTGGTCGCAGACAGCGGCGGGGCAAACGTATGCGCGGTCGTCTGCCGATCGTGTCGATTGTCGGGTACACCAATGCCGGCAAATCGACCCTGCTGAATGCTCTGACCCAGAGCAAGGTGCTGACCGAAAATCTGCTGTTTGCTACCCTTGATACCACTACCCGCCGGTTACGTTTTCCGCTGGAGCGCGAAGTTATTATCACCGACACGGTCGGTTTTATCCGCAAACTACCGAAAAGCCTGCTCGGCGCGTTCAAATCGACCCTGGAAGAACTTGAAGATGCCGACCTGCTGTTGCATGTGGTTGATCTCTCGAATCCCCGGTTTGAGCAGCAGATCGCTTCGGTTGAGAAAATTCTTGCCGATCTCGATCTCGGCATGATCCCCCGTCTATTGATTTTTAATAAAACTGATCAGGTCCTCGAGGCCGAGATCGCACCACTTTGCCGCCGGTTTGAAGCGATTCCGGTTAGCGCGCTGAACCGGAAAACCTTTGAACCGTTGATGCTCGAAATGGAGCGTCGTTTCTGGCCGGAAGAAGCGGAACCCCTTGACGCAGAAGACGATTTCCATTAGCCTGACTGCTCACTGGAGGATGTTGTTTTGCCTTTTCGCACGATAATTACCACTCTCATTTTCTTGCCGTTTATGGTCGGCTGCCTAGCTGGTATGTCGACTGTGTCTGACGTAACCGAACCGGCTACTATCCCGGTCAAAGAACCGCTGCAGGTTTGTGTTGTTCCGACTGAACTCCCCGGCACAATCGCCAATCGACTACCCCATCTTGAAGCGTTGGGTGGTCAGCTGTTGCTTGACGAGCAGCAACTGCTCGGCATAACTGATCTGGAGACTCAGGAAGATATCTATTTATTGGCATTCAACGGTGTTGGTATCCTGGAAGACGAGGGTGAGACCACCATGCTGGTTGGGGTGTCAAACGATTTTCCGGTCGTGCATAATCGTAAAGTGCAGATGTATATAGATTATTATTCAGGGCCGCGCGGCTACAAGATTTTTAAGCGTTGGCTTGAGCGCTCCAGTCGGTTTTTACCGCAGATGCGGGAGATCTTCGCCGAGGCGGGTTTGCCTGAGGATCTCGCTTATCTCGCCCTGGTCGAATCCGGCTTGAACACCCGTGCCTACAGTTGGGCACATGCCGTAGGGCCGTGGCAGTTTATCGGCAGCACCGGCAGGATGGTCGGGTTGAAGCAGACCTGGTGGTTGGATGAGCGCCGCGACTTTGAAAAATCGACCAGGGGAGCGGCTAAATACCTGACCGATTTGCATCGGCAGTTTAATGGTGAGTGGTATCTGGCGGTCGCCTCCTACAATGCCGGGCCGGGCAAAATGCGCGGTGCAATCCGTCGCTATAAAACCCGTGATTTCTGGGAACTCAGCCGGGGTAAATACCTGCAGGCCGAGACCAAGAACTACCTGCCCAAGCTACTGGCGGTATTAACTATCGCCAGTGACCCTGAGAAGTATGGCTTCACCGATCTTGCCTTTCAGGAACCGTACGCTTATGAAAAGGTGCTGATTCCGAGTGTGACCGATCTGGAGATCGTTGCCAAAATGACCGGCACCGCTTACTCAGATCTCAAGATTCTTAACCCGGAGTTGAAACGATGGTGTACTCCGCCCGGGGTGTCTGAATACTGGTTGCGCATTCCGGCCGGAACGTCGGCAACCTTCCTTGAACAGTATGCGTTGCTGTCCAAAACAGACCGGGCCAATTATAAACATCATCGGCTCAAGCAAGGCGATACCCTGCTGGCATTGTCGCATCGCTATGGTATTCGCGTTAACGACATCATGGCGTTGAATTCAATCCGCAACCCGCGCACGCTGCGGGTTGGTACTGATCTGGTTTTACCCTTGAAAAAGGGGTATACGAAATTGCCGGTATCTGAATTGAAGGATGATTATATCCGGACGCGGCGCCAGGTCTATACGGTGCGTAGTGGTGACAGCCTCTGGTCCATTTCCCGACGTTTCGGAGTTACCTCGAAACAGCTTCGGGTTTGGAACCGTCTCGGCTGGACGAATGTGATCAGGCCCGGGCAACGCATGGTGGTCTCCGCCAAGGCGGCAAAAAAACAACCAAAAAGAGCTGCGGTTAAACCGACGGGACCGGAACGCAAGATTGTTTACAATGTCAAACCGGGAGACACTCTCTGGGGTATTGGCCGGCAGTTTTTTGTTGAGACCCACCAGATCCGAAACTGGAATAATCTTTCCAAGTCACACATGCTCAAACCGGGCGAAAAATTGAATCTGGTAGTCAGGACGGCAGTACAGAGTGGTTGACTTGGAACGGGCCATATTTCTCACTGACGCAGAGGGAATTCCGTCCGGTGACTGGTCCAGGCTCTATTATGGTGCAGAATTCTGTCCCTGGCGTTTTCCGATTACAGACAACCTGATTAAAGCCATTCATACTGCGCATCAGGCCGGGCTGCCGATTACAATCACTACCCCGGTTTTAAATGAAGCTTTTCTGCCCCGTTTTAAAAAGCAACTTGAAGATATTCTGCCGCTACTTGATGCCGACGATGAAATCCTCGCTTCCGATCTCGGCACTATCCGGATGGTACGTCGATTATCTAAAGATTTATCCGTTGTCGCCGGGCGCGTGCTTTCCGGGCAAAAAAGAGGGCCACGGATTCTCGACCTTGATTTGCAAGACGCCGAGCTCGACTATTTTCGTCAGGGTCGCTGGTATCAAACCGAGAGTCGTAAGTTTCTTGAGGAACAGGGCGTTACGCGCGTGGAACTGGATAATCTTCTGCAGGGCATTGCGCCGTTACCCGAACCGCTTGTTGGTAGTCTGCATCTGCCATACGCTATGGTCACTTCCAGTCGAAATTGTCCGGTCCGCGCACCGGGTGAGTATGGGCCATGTTCTGGTGGTTGCGATGAGGTGTTCAAGTTGACTACATCGCAGACAACCGTACCCCTTTTTCAAGCTGGCAATACGCAATTTCTGCAGAACCAACATCTTCCCGAAGGGTTGATTGAACTTCGTATAAATCGCCTGGTTGAACATCTGGTTTTACCTGAATAATCAGTCTGCAATGTATTAAATTTATGCCTCAGATTTTAATGTATGGCTGAATATTTTACGATCGGAATAGCCTTGAATGACCTGCGAACCAAACTTTCCCGTTTATGTGGGCTTTTTTACTTTTTTATTATTGCTAAATTTGCTAGAGTCCCTTTCCGAAGTCCTCTTGCACCTCTTTTTCTACGTTGAAAATCAAGGGGAAATGAGAGCTTCGCCGGCCTGAAAATTCGGCTTGCCCGATGCCGCTGCGAAGACTTGTTAAACAGGTGCCTGCTGTTACACTATCCAAGGGGTAGTAGACGAAACAGTCGGCGTATGAACAAAAAAGAGGAGAAGAATGTTGGACGCCAAAACTCTGAATCTGAAAAGTGTCGGTAAGGTGTACCAGAACTTGAGCTTCGACGAACTGTTTGAGCATGAGTCCCGCAACAATGAGGGCAAGGTTTCAGAAAACGGAACCATGATGATCGACACCGGCAAGTTCACCGGCCGCTCCCCAAAGGACAAGTATTTTGTCCAGCAGGCACCATCGGCTGACAATATTGCCTGGGGTAAAATTAACAAACCGGTATCCGCAGAAATATTTGATGAATTGTATGCGGATGTCATTGAGTATACTTCCGGCAAAGACATTTACGTTACCGATGGCTTTTGCGGCTCGAACGACAAGACACGCAAGTCGGTTCGTTTTATCACTGAGTTTGCCTGGCAGGCGCATTTCGTTAAAAATATGTTCATCCGCCCTGAAGGTCAGGCTCTGGATAATTTTGCTCCCAACTTCACAGTCTACAATGCCAGCAACCTGGCA
>CBDUUF010000104.1:0-5976 GCA_965370375.1 uncultured Desulfuromonadaceae bacterium | reverse complement strand
AAAAATTTGCGGTCGGTTTACGACCCATTTGTTGTGTGTTGGAAAACTGGGCGTCGAGTAGCTGCCCAACCCGCATCGACAGCCGCATCAAATCGATACAGTCGTCTTCATCCTGAAAATCAAAATTTACCTGTAGACCGGCGGTCAGCTTCATCATTTGCTGGCCGCGTTCGCCGGTTTTCAGCATATAACGCGACATGATGCCGTAGCGGTCCTTCGGCAACCAGTTAATCTGCTCAAGTGTCGACAACGGTTGGGTGCCGAGACCGAGGAAGGCGAGGCCAAGTTCTTTAGCAACCGGGGTGATCTGCGCGATGTAGTCGACGTAATCGACATTGCTGCAATGGATGTCGGGGCAGAGTTCGCCAGAGAGTTCCATCTGACCACCCGGTTCGAGGGTGATCGATGATTTGTCACCCGTTAGGCCGATCAGTCGTCCGTTTTCGCGCACGCCCTGCCAGGGTCCATCAGCTTCGAGCCGGAGCAGGAGCTGCTCGATCCGGTCAAAGTCAGCGGCCGCACCGGTTTCGGCATCAACCAGCAGCTTTTCCATTTCGGCACCGACGCCGCGTTGCGCGACGTCGTGAATACCGCGAGCAAGAAAAGCGATCAGATCGGATTTTGCTTCGATCAGTCGGTTCGCTTCTGTTGGGGTGAGAACAGCCATTAGTTAGTTTCCGTCCGGAAACGGCCCTTTTCCGCAATCTCTGCGTCAATCTGCACATTTGATTGTGCGGCGTAAAGGACTACGCCTCCGCTCAAATACTTGATTTCCTTGACCTTGCGAAAAATTTCTCGTTTCCAAATCAGAAACTGCACCTGTGTCCATCCAGGGTTTCCGGATGGACACTAGTTAAGAGTAACAGATTCAGGGCGAAACTTCAGCCCTGAAGCCGGTTAGTCTCCGGAAGTTAGGTGTCGCATAAACGACAAACTGACGCAGCCAAATTGTTCTTTTCCGTGCCGACTACGTTATGCCTTAAGCTGCGTAGTTACAACTATGCAACTCAAGACATGCCTTGCCGGCACAAAAAATAACCGCGTTGGATTACGCCATTTCATCATTTATCCGACACCAGGTACGCCGTGATGGTTTCGGCGATAGTGGTGAAAATATTGATAAAGGTCGCCTCGTCCCGCTCCAGCAGAGTAATGCGAAAGCCGAGCTCCGGAGTGAAGAACGACGAGAGCGGTACTACGCAAATGCCGGTTGAAGCCAGTAAATAATAGACAAAGCGCTTGTCAAGGGAGACGTTAGGTTGATTGACCAGGTCTTCGACCAATGAGCGTACTTCATCGGTTTCGATCGGCAACGATTGACGGTTGTTCAATGCCCCCGGCCTGAAAGCGATACTCATGTAGAAAGCACCGTTGGTGCGATTGACCTTGAGGCCATCAACTTTATTCAGAATGTCGTAAGCGATATTCGAGAATTTTTCGTAGCGCAGAACTCGCTCGTTGAGGTATTTCGGATATTCGGGGTGGCTGAGAATCGCCGGGATCGCTTTTTGCGGCAGGGTTGTCGAGCAGACTTCAACCATTTTTGAATTAATTATGCTGTCGATGTACTGCTTGAAAACCGGGTCCTTGTCGGCATTGTAGACTTCGATCCAGCCGCAACGCGAGCCAGGCCACGGTAGCTCCTTGCTGATCCCCTTCATGGAGATGGTCGGGACATCTCCAATCAAGTCGGAAATCGGTTTGGTCGATTCGCCGTTATAGACCAGGTTCAGGTAGATTTCGTCGCAGATCAGAAATAGATCATATTCCTTGGCGATAGCGACGATTTCCTTAAGGAATCGTTCCGGCCAGACGGCGCCGGTCGGATTGTCCGGATTGATAATCAAAATGCCGGAGATCGCCGGGTTGAATTTAACCGACAACCGCAGATCATCAAGGTCCGGGTACCAGTTGTTGTCCGGATCAAGTCGGTAACAGACCGGCTTCTGTCCGGCGTGCGCGGCTTCGCCAGAAGAGTGGGTTGAATAGGTCGGCGAAGGTCCGATAACGCGCGCCTCGCGCCGGAGCAGACCGTATACTTTTTGAATAGCGTCACCGAGGCCGTTAAAAAAGATAACATCGTCAGCGGTGATCTGGGTCTTGCCACGCCGGTTGGTCATCTCGGCCAGAAATTCCCTGGTTTCAAGAACCCCCTTGGTGGCGCAGTAACCGTAACTGCAATCGGTCATAGCCAGGTCGGCGACGATCTGCTTCATCCATTTCGGGATCTTCTCACCTTTGGCGATCGGATCGCCAATGTTTTCCATGTTGGTATTGATACCGAGTGACTTGAGCTTGTCGGCGATGTCGACGATGGCTCGGATTTCATAGGTAAGTTCCCCGGCCCCGATGTGGACGATGTTGTTACGCATAACGGTCTCCTGTTACATTTGTCTTATATTAAATATAAAAAAGGCCATGGAAGTCTATGCCATGGCCTTGGGTGTACTCTGTTCAGTGTTCGTCAGATCATAGGTCGGACGACAGCAGGACAGCGTACGGCCAAGGCTGCGGCCGCCGCGATGCTAGCTCGTGCTGCTGATGTCTGAGTGTGATATGTCACTGGTTTTCTCCAAAAGAGTTCGCTTCAGTTAACACGGCAAGTAAATAAAGTCAATTAAATCCTAGTAGCGACGTTTATTGCGTGACGCTTTGCCCATGATCCAGCCGATAAACAGGATGCTGGCGCCGGTTAGTACCCATTTGATAACGGCCGTCCGCAGGAGCATGGCGTTTTCGCTCTGTAACGATTCGAATTCGATCAGCAAGCGCTCGTTGTCGGTACGAAATTTATCCGATTGATTAACAATCTGGACGACATTGTCGGCGTTGATTTTCAGGGTCGTGTACTCTTTGTTCAGGCTGGTCAGGTCAGATTCGAGTTGCACGTTGGCTGTCGCCTGCTGGGCAAATTCCGTTTTCAGCTTGTTGAGAGTTGATTGTAACTCCTTTTGCCGGGTTACGCTGTCGCTTTCCTGCTCACCTAAGCTGGCCATCAGCTCGTCATACTGTTTTTTTAACTGGACATTATCACGCGTCAGTTTGTCGATCAGAACCGGTTTCGGGGTGGCGGTAGTGGTATAACGGGTTTTAACATATCCTTCACTGCCGTCTTCAAGGCGGATTTTTGAATAATCACCGCTCTCTTCAAGCACTTCAAACACGGTATCAGTGACAATATTTTTGATACGGGTCGAGGCACTATCAGGAAGTTCGCGGACAGTTATGAGCAGCGAGTCAGCTACATAGCGGGTTTCGGCGGTGGCCACGGTTGTTAGTGTCAGAGCGAGTATGCTGGCTACCATGCAACGGTAAAAAAATCTCATAACAATCTCCTGGATTTTCCAATTCATAATTCCAGCAAAGCTGCCGGAAAATAGTCAGTTTCTGCTTTAGTTTGAACCGGTTTTAGCCAGTCCCGATTGAACTGGGGAACCGGCTGAGGCCATAATGTCAGCAAGGACGAATCCGGCCTCTTTGACGTAAGGGTCTTCGTTGACGGTCTTGATCCATGCAGTCGGACTATCGTCAGTGACCGCTGAGTGCGGAGCTTTCTTTTTATCACTGCTGCGCTTTTTCAACTCGGCGCGCAGCTTGCGGTAATCATCAATATTCAGTGAGCGCACACTGTCTTCACTCCTGATCCTGGCACTCTCGGCGTCGTCGGATATTTTTTTGAATTTATCGTCGGTTGTAACCCGCTTATGACTGGCCGCCTTCAGGCTGTTCAGTTGGAGTTGCTGTTTGGTCCACTTCTGAAATTTGACCTTATCAACCGTGTCCCAGGGGAGGGAATGTGGTATGTACTGCTCGCCGGTTTTCAGGTGTCCGAGCCGGTCTGGCAGAATAATATCCGGAACCACTCCACGATACTGGGTCGAGGCGCCGCTGACCCGGTAGAATTTCTGAATTGTTACTTTCAGCGCGCCAAGCGGTTTGTAGCTGTCCATATTGCGGAACGGCAGTCCCCGGTCAAATTCAATGATCGCCTGGACGGTCCCTTTGCCATGTGTATGGTTGCCGCCGACAATGACAGCCCGGCCATAATCCTGTAGTGCTCCGGCCAGAATCTCTGACGACGAGGCGCTGAACTGGTTAACCAGAACGACCAGCGGCCCGTCAAACATGGTGTTGCCACTATCATCTTTATGGGTACGGGTCGTGCCATCGCTGGTGCGAACTTGCACAACCGGCCCCTCTTTGATAAACAGTCCGGCGATTTTTACCGCGTCAGTCAGGGCGCCGCCGCCATCATTACGCAGGTCGATGATCAGGCCGTTGATGTTTTGTTGGTTGAGTTTTTCGAGTTCTTTCTGCACATCATCCGTGACATTACGCCCCTTCGGCCCAGACCGGGAAAAGTCGCGATAGAAGCTCGGTATTTTTATAAAACCAAAACGCTGCCCTTCCTGCCCGTTGTCAAGGATCGTCGATTTAACGAATGTCTCATCAATCTGGACGACATCACGGATGATTGGAATGACAACAATTGTAGCATCAGGTTTCTTGACGGTGAGGCGAACCTCGGTCCCCTTTTTGCCGCGGATCAGATCGACTGCATCGCGCAACCGCATGTCGGTGACATCGACCGGCTCTTCGGCGCCCTGGGCCACTTTCAGAATCAGATCCTCAGAGGCAAGTTTGCCTTGACGGAACGAGGCGCTGCCGGGAATAATTCGCAGAACCTTGATATAACCGTTCTCTTCACTCAGGGTTGCACCGATCCCTTCGAGCGAGCCGCGCATGCTGATATCAAAATCCTCTTTTGCCCGGGGCGCCATGTAGACAGTATGCGGATCGTAAGCCCGGGTTACGGCGTTCAGGTAGGAGTTGAAGTAGTCGAGTTGAGTATTCTTCAGCAGGCGTGATATCAGGGAGTCGTAACTTTTTTGTAGCTTTTCCCGTGCCAGTTGCTGGCGTTTGGCCGGAGTCCTCGGTTTGACTTCGTCGTTGGCCTGCTCTTCCTCTTCAAAATCGATGTAGTGCCCCAACGTCTGGTATTTAAGGGTTTTACGCCAACGCTCCTTTAACGCCCGGTCGGTTGGCGCAAAATCGAATTTATCCGGATCAGTCTCGTACTCCTCCTTGATCGAAAAATCGAACTCGCTGTTCAATAGCTTCTGGACCATGGTTTGCGTCGCCGTCAGCCGCGCCTTGAGGATCGTATCAGCGACCAGCGGCAGGCGGATCTGACCAGAGCGCAGCTCGTCATCTATACGCTTACGATAGGCTTCGAGTACGTTGACGTCGGCTTTGAGCAGAAACCGCTTCTGAAAGTCGAGCCCTTCCAGATAGAGATCAAAGGCGGCGGTGGAGAGCGCATCGTCGAGACCTTTATGGCTATAGTGGTGCCGGGGTAACCCTTCCTTGATCATGTAACCGAGCAGTTTGGCCCGGGCCGGATCGTAATCAGGGCTGGATGCCGGGGCTGAGCCGATCAGCAGAAACAGCAGTCCGGCAATCAGGGTTATTCGCAGAAAAAACCATTTTGAAAGCATATGCTTTTGTCCGTTCTTTAGGAAAACCGTTCAGCCTTTTATTATCGCCCGAAAAGACCTGTAATGACAAACATTTTCTGCTGCTGACGAATGCGGACCAGGAGGCTGTCGGACTATCCATGGCATCATAATTCTTTACCGGCAACCGCGGCGTATTCACGCAACTTGGCCATCATCGCGGCGAAGTCCTCCGGGCGGAGTGACTGCGGGCCATCACTGGTCGCTACCTCTGGATGTGGGTGAACCTCGACGATCAGGCCGTCACAGCCGGCAGCAACCGCGGCATAACACATTGACGGTACCAGGCTGGCGTGGCCGGTAGCGTGTGAAGGATCAATGATCACCGGCAGATGAGTCTGCTCTTTCAGGACCGGTACGGCAGAAATATCGAGGGTGTTGCGGGTAGCGGTTTCAAAGGTGCGAATTCCCCGCTCACAGAGAATAACTTTCTGGTTCCCCTCGCTCAGGATGTATTCGG
>CBDUUF010000103.1:0-5983 GCA_965370375.1 uncultured Desulfuromonadaceae bacterium | reverse complement strand
GGGCTTGCATTCCGGTTGGGGCTGCACCCGCAAACTAGCGAACCGCCCACCGAGTGAGTGCCGTTTCTGCCATGAAGAAGGGAGCAGTATTCCTATCTCCGAGGTCGAATGTTCCCGCTTTCTGAAGCAGACTCCAGAGATGGGCGCGCTCGGCTGCAACCGTTGCCATGAGGTCGAGACCTCCTGTGCCACCTGTCACACTAACCACGCCACCGATCTGCGTATCGCCCGTGATCCGGCAATCTGTGCCAAATGCCACATGGGCCCGGATCATCCGCAATGGGAAATGTGGCAGACCTCGCAGCACGGCATCCTGTTTAATTCAGCTACACCGGAACTGGGCGTCACCTGTCAAGGCTGCCACATGCCGACCGGCTCGCACAACGTCTCCACCGGCCTGACCATGACTCCGGGAACCAAACCGTACCCGGCCGACGAACAAAAAACAGGGCGCGCCACAATGCTTGAAGTCTGCAGCCGGTGTCATAGTAAGAAATTTACCGCACAGGAGCTCGCCAATGCCGACGCCATCCGCGCACAGAGTCGGGCGCTGGTCAAACAAGCCGAAAAAATCATCTGGGATCTGGCTGACCGCGGCCTGCTCGACCCGATGCCGGCCGACCGACCGCCGCATCCGCTGCGCGGCGCCACGCTGGTGACCGACAGTCAGATGTTGTACGAGGATACCTCGCACATCGAACGGCTGTTTTTCAAAATGCAAAAATACTCCCTGGCCAAGACCATCAAGGGCGCCTACCATCAGAACCCGGCCTACACCCATTGGTACGGCAATGCTGAACTGAAGATGGATCTGGTTGACATCAAGGCAGAAGCACGCCGGTTGGAGCTGGCTGGACAACGACCAGCACCAGCCAGCGACCCTGACAGCGACCGGACCACAACTATCGAAGATGAATTGGCCAACCTGAAAAACAAGATCGAGCGGGGGGCGATCAGCCAGGAAGAATACAAAAAAAAGAAGCAACAACTGCTCGAGAAGTTTTCCGAGGAATGATTTGCCAACACCGACCTGTTGCAAGGATGACATGAAGGAGCAAAACACCAAGCGCGACAAATGGCAGGTCTACATCGTCGAGGCGGCTAACGGCAAGCTCTACACCGGCATAGCCACCGATGTCGAGCGGCGCTTTAACGAGCACGCCGAAGGGAAAAAAGGCGCACGATTTTTCCGGACAACCCGACCGATGCGGATCGTCTGGCAAGAAGCACATCCAGATCGATCATCGGCAACCAAACGGGAGATGGCGATCAAAAAAATGACACGGCAACAGAAACTGGCCCTGGTTGAGCAGAAGAACCAAGACTAAGCTTCCCAGCCGTGGTGCTTATCACGACAATCTACGCCGGAGGCGGCATCAGCGTGGTGACCAAGGCGCTGGTACCACAACCTGATGTTGGCACCATCCAACTATGAAGTAGACACGCGGCAAATAGGCAAATATTTTTAGAGGAAAAGCTAGACTTTACCTCCCCGGCTGGTATCCTTCTAGCTGTTAAATAACCCCTGATTTCGAATGGTTGCCATGTCCGAACCGCTGACTACAACTTCCAGCAGCATAGCCGGCACCAGCATACTGGCCGACCCGGCCGCGCTGTTCTCGCTCGTGCTCTACACCGCGATTGCGATGGGTCTGATCATCTTCTTGTTATTCCTCGCCTGGTTCCTTGGCCAGCGGACCCGCTCCAGGGTCAAGGGTGAGCCTTATGAATCAGGCATTGCCGCCACCGGCAATGCCCGTCTGAGCGAACCGGCCCCGTTCTATCTGGTCGCCATTTTCTTTATCGTCTTCGATGTCGAAATGATTTTTATCGCCTCCTGGTCGATCGCCTTCGAGCAGCTCGGCTGGCCCGGATATTTCCAGATCACCTTCTTTATCTTCATCCTGTTCCTCGGCCTGGTCTGGCTCTGGAAGATGGGCGGCCTCGACTGGGGGCCTAATCCACGCCGGCATCTGGCTGAAAAGGGACAGCGATGACTCCAGAACTCCCCGATAATGTCATCCTGACCCGGCTCGACGACGCCATCAACTGGGGTCGAAAAAACAGCCTCTGGCCGATGTTTTTCGGGCTATCGTGTTGTTTCGTCGAGATGATGACCAGCATGACCCCCCGGTTTGATCTCGCCCGGTTCGGGGCCGAGGTTTTGCGTGGCTCGCCGCGTGAGGCCGACCTGATGATCATCTCCGGCACGCCGTTTAAAAAGATGGGCGCAACAATCCTGCGTGTCTATGAGCAGATGCCGAATCCGAAGTGGGTGATAGCGATGGGCAGCTGCGCCAATTCCGGTGGCATGTACGATGTCTACAGCGTCATTCAGGGAGTCAACCAGATTCTGCCGGTCGATGTTTACATTCCCGGTTGCCCGCCACGCCCGGAGGCTTTTATCCAGGGCTTGATGCTGCTGCAGGAAAAAATCGCCAATGAGGAAAAACCGGCCCGGCCGGTGCTCGGCCTCGAAGGCGGCAATGAAGGGACGACCGTGCCGATTCTGGTTGATGGTGTCAGCAAAAGTCGTGACCCACGCGGCCCCGGTTACGGCAACGCCCCACTACGTGGCAGCTCACTGCAACAGCCAGATTTCTTCGAAAAGCGTTCGGCCAACATCTGGACACCGCCGCAGCCAAAGGTCACTTTTCCGAACGGCGCAAAAACAACTGCCGAGCAGATACTCGAACGTTTCGAAGGGCGGGTCAGCGTCGATCCGGATTCGGTCGATATGCCCGGCTTTATCGCCACCGTCGCCGACCTGCCGGGACTGCTCAAGTACCTGAAGAAAGGGACCCGGGTCAAATACGCCCGGCTCGAAGATATCACGGCGATTGATGAACGAGCCCGCCGCGTCCGCCCCAAGCATGATTTCACCCTGGTCTATCACTTGCTCTCGTTGCAGGTTCCCGGCTATGTCCGGATCAAGGTGCCACTGACCGGTGAAATTCTGAAGGCCCCGTCAGTCTCTTCGATCTGGCCGAGCGCCAACTGGTACGAGCGCGAAGTCTACGATATGTTCGGCATCCATTTTACCGGGCACCCCGATCTGCGGCGCATCCTGATGCCGCCGGAATGGGAGGGTTTCCCGCTGCGCAAGGATCACGTGTCGCGGGCGACCGACATGGCGCCGTTTACCGCCGATACCGCCCGCTCGATGACCCCGGTTCCGGCCGGCAACTTCTTCGATGGCGAGAAAATCGAAGCGGCAGCTGAAACCATGATTCTCAACATCGGGCCGCATCACCCCGGCACCCATGGCATTCTCCGCCTGATCGCCAAGATGCAGGGTGAAAAAATCGTCGATCTCGATTCGGATATCGGCTACCACCATCGCGGCGCCGAAAAGATCGCTGAACGCCAGCACTGGAATCAGTACATTCCATATACCGACCGGATCGACTATCTCTCCGGTGTACAGAATAATCTCGCCTACCTGCAGAGTGTCGAGACCATGCTCGGGGTCGAGATCCCGCCAAAGGCTGAATTTATCCGGGTCATGCTCTGTGAACTGTTCCGCATCGCCAACCACCTGGTCTGGCTCGGCACCTTCGCGCACGACGTCGGCGCTATGACCCCGGTCTTTTACGCCTTCAATTCCCGCGAGAAGATTTTTGACATCGTCGAAATGATTACCGGTGGTCGCATGCATCCGGCCTGGTTCCGGATCGGCGGTGTGCCGGCCGACCTTCCGGATGGCTGGGAGCAGGTGGTCGAAAAATTCACCCACGATTTTGCACAACAGATCGATATGTTTGAGACGCTGTTGACCGACGGGCCGATCTTCCGCATCCGAACTGAAGGGATCGGCGTTGTCAGCAGTCAGACCGCCGTCGACTGGGGCTTCAGCGGCCCGAACCTGCGCGCCTCCGGCGTCGCCTGGGACGTGCGCCGTTCGATGCCTTACAGTGGTTACGACCGGTTCGATTTTGATGTTGTTACCGCCGAGGGTGGCGATTGTTTTGCCCGCTATAAGGTCCGGATGGATGAAATGCGCGAGAGCCTGAAGATTGTCCGTCAAGCCGCCGCCACCATGCCGGGCGGTCGCTGGATGACCGAGGACTACCGTTACGCCTACCCGCAACGTGATGAGGGGTTGAACGATATCGATTCTTTGATTCCGCATTTTGTCAACGTCAGTCGCGGCCCGACCGCACCAAAGGGCGAATGTTACCGGGCGATCGAATCCTCGAAAGGCGAGTGCGGTTACTACGCCGTCAGTGATGGCGGCAGCATCCCCTACCGGATGCGCATCCGCACCCCGAGCTTCCCGCATCTGCAGGCGATGCCGGAAATGACCAGGGGCTGGCTGCTGGCTGACCTGATCGTCATCCTCGGCTCGGTCGATTTCGTGCTGGCTGATCTCGATCGATAGACAACATCGTTTTTCACCACGAAGAACACCCGCTGACGCTGAAGCTATAGCGGGCAAGCGAAGGATACAGAACAAAAACCGGATTATGAACGAACTATTGCCTCAAAATATTGTCGACACCTTCAAGACTAAAGCCGCAGCGGTTAAGCATCCACGCGAGCTGATCGTCGACCTGCTGCGCGCGATCCAGGACCAAAACGGCTGGGTGCCGGATGCCGGTGTTGAACTGGCGGCAGAGATTCTCGGCCTGCCGGTCATTGAAATCGAGGAACTCGCCACCTTCTACGACAAGATTTTCCGACAGCCGGTCGGTCGGCGGGTAATTCATATCTGCGATTCGATCTGTTGCTGGACCAAAGGGAGTGAAGAAATCGCTCGGGAATTAGAACGTCAGCTCGGCATTGCGCCGGGCGAGACGACCAAAGACGGTATATTCACTCTGCTACCGACCTGTTGTCTCGGCGTCTGTGATGTCGCCCCGGCGATGATGATCGGCCTGACTGTCTACGGCAACCTGACGCCGGAGACGATAGCCGCCGCCCTCGAACAGGAAAAACGGGAGGCGACCACATGAGCGCCACCCCGCAACTGCTGTTCAAAAACCTGCAGCCAGGTGTCACTGTATCGCTGAAACAGTACGAAGCGACCGGTGGCTACCAGGGATTGCACAAAGCGATCAAACAGCTCGATCCGGCGGCGGTCTGCGCCGAAGTCAAAGCTGCCAACCTGCGTGGTCGCGGCGGCGCCGGCTTTCCGATCGGGGTTAAATGGGAATTTTTGCCGGCCGGCACCGAGGGCGACCGTTACCTGGTCTGCAACTGTGACGAAATGGAGCCCGGCACCTATAAGGATGGTTTGTTGCTGCGCCACGATCCACACCAATTGATCGAAGGGATGTTGATCTCGGCGTATGCGCTACAGGCACCACACACCTTTATCTTTATCCGTTACGCTTTCGAGCAGGCGGCATGCAACCTCGAACAGGCGATCGCCGAAGCACGAGCCGCCGGTTATCTCGGCCAGAACATTCTCGGCAGCGGTTTCGATTGCGAGATTCATGTCCACCGCAGCGCCGGACGCTACATCTGCGGCGAGGAGACTTCACAGCTCAACAGCCTCGAGGGGATCCGGCCGAATCCGCGACGCAAGCCACCGTTTCCGGCTCTGCGCGGTCTGTTTGATAAACCGACGATTATCAACAATGTCGAAACGCTGGCCAATATCCAGCATATCATCACCGGCGGGGCTGACTGGTTCCGTTCCCTGGCCAGAACCGAAACCGGCAGCGGCACCAAGCTCTATGGACTATCCGGGCACCTGAACCGGACTGAATGTTTCGAGCTGCCGCTCGGTATCACGCTGCGCGAATTGATTGAAGAGTACGGCGGCGGTGTGGCCGGTGGCCACAAATTCAAGGCGTGTATTCCCGGTGGCGCATCGACCCCGTACCTGACTTACGAGCACCTCGATGTGCCGCTCGACTTTGAAAGCCTCGAAGCGGTCGGCAGTCGCCTCGGCACCGCCGGGGTGACGGTGTTTGATGAGCGGACCTGTATGGTCGCCGCCACCATTAATCTGACCCGGTTTTTCGCCCGTGAGAGT
>CBDUUF010000102.1:0-6001 GCA_965370375.1 uncultured Desulfuromonadaceae bacterium | reverse complement strand
ATCACTGTGCCGCAGTTGTTCAAGCACATCGTTGGTGATGACCGGGTGGTCGAGTACCAGCATCTTGCAATGTTCCGGGCCTGGCATCAGAATATTGCGCGCCGGTCCAAGATACTGGGTCAGGCTCATGACAAGTTCTTCGCGCAGGGGATCAATCGGTGGATTGGTGATCTGGGCGAAAAGCTGTTTGAAGTACCAGTAGAGCAGCTTGCTCTGCGTCGACAGGATTGCAACTGGAGTATCGGTCCCCATTGAACCGACCGGCTCCTGACCGTTGAGTGCCATCGGTGCCAGGATCTCCTTCATCTCTTCCAGGGTATAGCCGAAGCTCCCCTGCTTGCGCCGCCGTACGCGGCGACTGCGCACCCGCTTGGTGGCTGGAGCCGGGAGATCCTCGAGACGGATGAGATGCTCATTTACCCATGCAGAATAAGGATGAGCTGCCGCGAGCTCCCCTTTGATCTCGTGGTCTTCCTTGAACTCGCCGGTTTCGACATCGACCAGGATCATCTTGCCGGGGGCCAGACGCTCCTTACGCAGGATCTTCTCCGGTGGAATATCCAGAACCCCAGCTTCTGACGCATAGATAATCTCGTCGTCGCTGGTGATCCAGTAACGGGCCGGGCGCAAACCGTTACGGTCGAGTATTGCTACGACCTGGTTGCCGTCACAGGCCACAATATTGGCTGGCCCATCCCATGGTTCCATCATGGTGGCGTGATATTCCAGGAAACCTTTGACATCGGGGCGCAGGTTGGCCTTTGACGCCCAGGCCTCGGGGACCAGCATCGCCAGAGAGTGGGCCAGACTTCGACCGGTTACCAGTAGCAATTCGAGAGCGTTATCGAGGCAGGCAGTATCAGAGCCCCCTTCGATAATGATCGGATCCAGATCCTTGATCATGTCGCCGAGTTCAGGGTGTTCGAGCAGCGCGGTACGGGCTTGCATGCGGTTGATGTTGCCGCGCATGGTGTTAATCTCGCCATTGTGGGCCACGTAGCGAAACGGCTGAGCCAGGTCCCAGGTCGGGAAAGTATTGGTGCTGTAGCGCTGGTGCACGAAAGCAATCGCGCTGACCAGACGTTCATCTTCCAACTCAGGGAAAAAGGCATTCAACTGCTCCGAGAGCAGCATCCCTTTGTAGAGGATGGTGCGACTGGAGAGTGAACAGACATAGAACATTTCCTTACCGGCGAGCTCGTCATTACGGATCGTATTTTCGGCACGTTTGCGTGCCATAAAGAGCATCAGATCGAACTTGTCGGTCGCGACTTCGCCCCGACCTACAAATATCTGCATGACCGATGGTTCAACGGAACGGGCGTTGCGACCGATGGCGCTGCTGTCAGTTTTGATCTCGCGCCAACCGAGAACGCTGCAACCGACGCGGACCAGTTCACGCTCCAGCGCCGCGACACAAGCTTCGCGGCAAGCGCTATCCCGGGGAAAAAACACAATACCAGCAGCGAATTCACCCACCTCTGGAAGGTTAAAATCACAGACTTCGCGGTAGTAGGCATCAGGCAACTGGATCATTAACCCAGCACCATCTCCGTCCAGAGGGTCAGCACCCACAGCACCACGATGAGTCAGGTTGCAGAGAATTTCGATACCACGCTTAACGATGCTATGACTTTTACGTCCTTTGATGTTGGCAATAAAACCGACACCGCAATTATCATGTTCATTGGCGGGATCGTAAAGGCCCTGAGCGGGCGGCATGCCAATATGGTTTGTCATGGTTGGTCCTCGTTCGTTGGGGTGTGGAAACGGAAATTAATAATGCAATGGCTATGCCTTGTTTTCAGACATACCTCTAATCAAATCTTAATAAATTAACATAAGTACCTGATATAAAACAGAATTAATCTTTATAAAATTGTCAATTATTACGCTTTCAATCCGAACCAGACCTGCAATCCTACCATTATCGTGTATACAAACAACTCTAAATAATCCAACAAACAACTCAATTCACAAAGATTATCCTGTTTAAATATTTTCCAGAGGAATAACCAATAAAAAAGCCCCTGCATCAGCTCAACGCAGGGGCTTAATGCTTTTATAAGGATTTGGCTAGAGCACTTCGACCCATCCGTGCGTATCCTCCATGCGTCCATACTGGATACCGGTCAGAGTGTCATAAAGCTTCTGGGTTAACTCACCAGTTTTTCCACCATTAAGGACAACAGTCCGATCCTGATAAGTAAACTCACCAACCGGCGAAATCACTACGGCCGTCCCGGCTCCGAACGCTTCGGTCAAACGGCCACTTTCGACCCCATCGAGCACCTCATCGACCGTCAAAGCACGCTCCTCAATCTCCAGCCCCATCTCCTTACAGAGAGTAATCACCGAACGGCGGGTAATCCCGTCGAGAACTGTTCCCTGCAACGGCGAGGTGACGATCTTGCCGTCATAGACGAAGATCATGTTCATGCTGCCGACTTCCTCGATATATTTCTTCTCCTTGGCGTCGAGCCAAAGCACCTGATCATACCCCTTGGCCGCAGCTTCTCTGGACGCATAGAGACTCGCTGCATAATTGCCACCGGTCTTAGCTTCACCGGTACCACCTTCGGCAGCCCGAACATAGAAGTCAGAGATCCAGATCTTGACCGGGGCGATACCACCCTTATAGTAGGCACCGACCGGGCACAGAATCACGTAGCAGAGATATTGGTCGGCCGGACGCACACCGAGCATCGGCTCGTTAGCGATCATGGTCGGACGAATATACAGGCTGGTCCCCTCAGAATGCGGTACCCAGTCAGCTTCGAGACGAACCAACTCGCGCAGCGCATCGAGAAAAAAAGCTTCGTCGACCAGCGGCATGCACATCCGTTCGGCACTGCGATTGAAGCGGGCGACGTTATCCGCCGGGCGAAACAGTGCGATCTTACCATCCGGATGGCGAAACGCCTTGAGCCCCTCAAAAATCTCTTGCGAGTAATGCAGAACCATCGCCGCCGGATCGAGACTGAACGGGCCATACGGCTGAATACGCGCTGAATGCCACCCTTTACCGCTGTCGTATTCCATGACCAGCATCCGGTCGGTAAACTGCTTGCCGAACACCAGCGTTGATTCATCGGTTATTTTCGGTTTCTGTTCTGCAAGGGGGAGTGTTTCAATCTTCACGACAAAGCCTCCAGTCTCTTGGGTAATGGAATTTTTTAGCACAGTTACACTGGCCCCTGCAAGCCTGACCGTACCGAACTGTCCATTTGTTCAGCATTTCAGCAAAACTGTGTCCATTTCAACGAAAATAGCTATAATACGACGCATTCAACCTGCGTTATGGGAAAAATAGATGAAACTGATTTCCTCCTTATTAATTTTGGCGGCCTTACTGACCCCTGCGGTAGCCGGAGCCTGGTCGCTACGGCAGATCGGCGACAAGACCGGCGCCTTCCTGCTCGGCTTCGCCAGTGGCTACCTGGCCCATGAAGCGGGTCATGTGCTTGTCGCGACGGCCAAGGGCTACGATGTTGAGCTCGACGGGGTGACCATTATCTACCCGGACGCACAGATGTCGGACAGCGACCGACTACAGATCTCGTCCGCCGGTTTTCAGGCGCAATGGCTGGCCACCGAGGCGGCTTTTTTATATCGCGACAAAAAAGAGTTGAGCCCGACCAGTGACAATTTTACCGCCGGGGTGATCGGCTCGCATCTGGCGATCACCACCGCTTATCTGACCGTGCTGCGCGACCATCAGGATGGCGACACTTATGCCATGGCGGGAGCGACCGATCTGTCGACCGGACAGATCGCTGCCCTACTTGCTGTCCCGGCAATCCTCGACACCTGGCGGCTGTTCGGTAACGATGTGCCGCAATGGGTGCCGGCCCTCTCCGTCAGTGCCAAGGGAGCCGGATTTGTCGCCATCTGGACCTACTGATTAAGCCAGCCGCGCTGGCGAAACATCTGCTCCAGACGATCGATGGCCGTATCGATGTTTTCCAGAGAGTTGGCATAAGAGAAGCGCAGGAAACCTTCCGCCCCCGCACCAAAATCGATCCCGGCAGTCACCGCGACACCGGTCTCCTCAAGAATCTCCTTCGACAGCGCCAGCGAATCATGACTGATATGCCGGGCATCAGCCAGCACATAGAAAGCGCCGGTCGGCATCTGTTGCACGCCGAGACCGAGTTGCTGCAGGCGCGGCACAATATGCTTGCGCCGCTCGTCATAAGCGGCCCGCATCGTAGCGACCATCTCGTCGCACTCACGCAGGGCAGCAATCCCGCCAGCCTGCACAAAGTTATTGGCACTGATCAGAAAATTCTGATGCAGACTCTGCAGCACCCGGACCGATTGCTGTGGTGCGATCAGGTAGCCGAGACGCCAACCGGTCATGGCGTAGGCCTTGGAGAAACCGCCGAGCACAAACTCATCCGGCGTAAATTCCAGGATGCTCCGCTCCTCCCCTTCGTAGGTCAAGCCGTGATAAATCTCATCGGAGACCACCGGAATCGGCAGGTCAGCCAGCGCTGCCAACTCTTTGCTCGAAAGAGTCGAGCCGGTCGGATTCGACGGTGAGTTGACCAGCAGGGCACGGGTTTTCGGAGTCAGCATTTCCAGAACATCCGCGGCCCGTGGCTGAAAACCATCCTCCAACCGCGTTTTCAAAAAGCGCGCTTCACCCCCGACGAAGCGGATGAAATTCGGATAACAGGCATAGCTCGGATCAGGCAGAATCACCTCGTCACCATCATCGAGCAACGAGGCAAACAGCAACAGCATCAACGGACTGGTGCCAGAAGAGACCAAGACCTGACCCGGGTCGATTGTCACGCTGTAACGTCGCTGGTAGTAGGCGACAATCTCCTGGCGCAGATCGAGACGGCCCAGCGAGTGGGTATAGGTAGTCTCGCCCGACTCCATCGCTCGTCTTGCTGCATCAAGCACCGGTTGCGGGGTCGGGAAATCGGGTTCGCCGAGGCAGAGATAGATCACCTCGCGCCCGGCCGCTTCGAGCTCTCTGGCTCGCTCCATCACCTCCATCGCCAGAAACGGCGTCACCGCGTCTGCCCGCCTGGCAATGTGAATTGGTTTTTGTTTTGGTGTCATCCTACAAGCTCCTTACAACAACTCATTAACCAACTTGCGCTTCAGTTTACATTGTTTATACTAGCAGCCTGTCGGGCTTACCATACCGAAGCGAAAACTTGAGCGTTTGAGAGTATATTTTAACTCGTTTACAGGCTCATAGCCATAGCTATGGGGCAAAAAGGAGCTGAAATATGGGCCAAACGATCGAATTTGCAGCCGGAACATGGAAAGTCCCACAGACTGCTAGCCAGACTATCATAAGGAGACCACTATGACTCGAATCGTCTTGTTCATTGCCCTGTTATTGTTTGCTTGCGCCGGTACGCTCATTGCCAGCGATGCAGTACATTGGGATTATGACGGGAAAGAAGGGCCCGAACATTGGGGGGAATTAGCGGAAAGCTTCGAGATGTGCGTCAAAGGCAAGAACCAGTCGCCGATCGATCTGGTGGTTGATGTTCATGCCGACCTGCCAGAATTGGTGTTTGAGTATAACAACCTCGGCGACCTGATTGAGGAGAATACCGGCCACTCGATTCAGGAGATCGTAAAACCAGGTAACTATCTGGTCATTATGGGCAAGAAGTACGAACTTAAGCAGTTTCACTTTCACAGCCCGAGCGAGCACACTTTCAACGGAGAAAGCTTCCCGATGGAAGTACACCTTGTACACCAAAGTGCTGCGGGTGACTATGTCGTGACTGGCCTGGTATTTCAAACGGGTAAATTTAACAAAGTGATGGACCAATTGCCTTCGTTCAGAAAAAGTCGCGGTGAGGCACCAAGCAGCGACCCGGTTGACTTGAATGACCTGATCCTTGACCGCGAGGATTACTTCTTTTACAACGGCTCACTGACCACTCCGCCCTGTACCGAAGGTGTGCTGTGGATCGTTTTTAAACAGCCAATAATAGTCTCCGCCGAGCAGATCCAGCACTACCAC
>CBDUUF010000101.1:0-6004 GCA_965370375.1 uncultured Desulfuromonadaceae bacterium | reverse complement strand
CCCCTCGTCACGCTGCATCAGCAGATTGATCGGGGTCTCGACAAAACCCAGGACCGAAGTCGCCACCTGCCAGCAGCCGACGTGAGCATTAACCAGAATAACGCCGTTGCCTTCCGCTACCAGGTCGAGAAACTCCTGTTTGCCGTGCAATTCAATCTTGACATGACCCGGGCCGAGGATACCGACCAACGCCCGGTCAACCAGCACCTTCCCCAACTCCAGCGTCATCCGGTAGCTGTTCCAGAACCGACGCCACGGGCCGACAGCCGGGAATCTGCGATTGAGATAATGCCCGCATTTACGTCGGACCGAGGGGAGCAGATTATAGTAAAACACCACACAGTAGAGCAGCAAGTAGGCCGCTCTACGCCCGCCACAGCGAATCAAAAAATAAAAACACTGATGCTGCCACGACGAGCCGATACTGCGACTGGTCCACTCCTGTCTCTGCGCCGTTGCCGGACGGGGATCAATCGACGACATGATCTTCCCTTTTTAGCTCACGCCTGATTATCGAGGCGACCAGATAAATAATCAACGCCACAACTGCAGCCAACACCGGTCCGAACACCAACGAACCGAGAAACCATTCATACAGCCGATCGAGCGCCTGATAACCAAGTGTTTCGATCGAAATTTCGGTTAAAAAATGTCCGTTGCGCATGAAATACCCGACTTCGATACAGATACCGGGCACCAGCGGCGGCATGCAGAGCTGACTGGCACCGACCGCCGCCACTTTATTCAGGCGAAAAAAACCGGCAACTAGCAAAATTGCGATGGTGTGTACCGCCAGCAGCGGCAGCGCGCCGAGCAGAATACCGAGGGCACCGGCCGCCGCAAGCTGCGCCGGAGTCGCATTCTCAACCAGAAGTGCCCGAATCGAGCGTAACGGATGCATCGCCGTAATCTTGGTTTCGACCTCGCCCCCCTCAACCAGTTTCCGATGTGGCCACGGCGCAACAGAGCGAAACGTCAGTTTGGTATTCAACAGCGTCAACCTGAAGTTGTCCATAAAACCGCGAAAATGTGAGACCCGGTCCTGTGTAGAAGGATAAAAAACCTGGATATCGACATCGTGCAGTTGCACGCCGGCCCACGCGGCCCGGACCAGCACTTCTATCTCGAACGAATAATGTTTTTCATACAGCGGCAGCCCCAGAACAATCTTTACCGGGTAGGCCCGAAAGCCGCTCTGACTGTCGGCGAGGGTTTTGCCGGTCTGGACCCGCAGCCAGAAGTTGGAAAATTTACGCCCGAACCGGGATGAACCGGGAATTGTCGCTTGCTCGAAATCACGCTTGCCGACGATGATTCCGGTCAGATCAGACTCTATGGCCGCAAAAAATAGCGGTAAATCTTCAGGAAAATGCTGGCCGTCGGCATCTAGCGTCACTACGTGGCTGAACCCGAGCCGCTCCGCCTCAACAAACGCCGTCCGCAGCGCCTCCCCTTTGCCCTGATTCACCGGCTTTCGAATCACCCTGACATCGAGTCCTTCGAGAACCGTCGCTCCGGCATCACTGCTGCCATCATCGACCACCAGCACCTGATCGTGAATACGCAAGACTCTTTCCACCACATCACGTACGGTCGACGCATGATTGTAGAGCGGAATGACCACCAGAATATTCGGGATTTGAACCGTCGTCATTCGCCAGCCTCGCCGAGCCGCTTGTTGCTTTTAATGAAACTCATAAAGCTGAACAGGTTGCCAATAAACCGTCGCCAGCTATCTGGTGATTTCCATAGCATCGCCACATATCCGAGGAGAACCTTGGGCCGCTGAAAGTGCGATTTGTAAAAATCAATAAAGAGTTCTTCCAGACGTTCTTTGGTCATCCCGTCCGGAATAAATTGAAAACTCATACAATCCATTTTTTGCCAATCCTCATCAAACTCTCCGAGGTCATGGATCGTTTCATAGATCGGCGAACCGGGAAAAGGGGTGAATTTCGCCAGATTGAAATCATCGATCGGCAGCGAAAAGACATACTCCTTGCTGCGCCGGATCGACTCCTCGGTCTCGCCCGGCAGGCCCATCATCAACAGACCCTTAACACGGATTCCGGCCTTTTTGATCAGGCGTATTGTCTCCGCCAGCATATCGAGATCGGCGTTCTGCCGATGTTGCGCCAACAGCTCCGCATCGCCGGTCTCGATCCCGAGGCTGACCATCCAGCAGCCGGCAGCCTGCATCAGCTTAAGCAGTTCGAGATCGACATGCTCGGCACGGACCGCACAGTTGAACGTCATACCGAGGGGGTTCGCAATCATCATGTTGCAGAAATCTTCAACCCGCTGGCGCTGAAAGGTGAACTGATCATCATAAAAATTAATGTGCCGGATACCGAACTGCTCGCGCAAGTACTTCAGGTGCCGGTAGAGATATTCCGCCGAGTTATACCGGAAGGTGCGCTGAAAAACCGAACGATCACAGTAGGTACAAGCGTAAGGGCAGCCACGACTGGAGATACAGCTGGTACTAGGTGCTTTCGGGTAGTTAAAAATCGGTAGCTTGTAGGCTTCCGGATACCCTTCAAGTTTCTCGTAAGCTGGGAACGGCAGGCTGTCTAGTTCCAGCCCCTGAGAGCGATAACCGCTGAACTCAGGCTCCCCTTGCGTGTTGCGTCGCACCAGCCCGGTCACTGAGTCCGCACGATCAAAACCGTTGACCATCAGCTCACGCATCGTCTCTTCACCCTCACCGATGACCGCGATATCAACCGCGGGATAATCGCTCAGAAGCTGCCCCTTCAGCGCCGAGACGTGAGCGCCACCAAAAACGGTATGAATACCTGGCAAAATATCCTTTGCCAGTTTTGCAATCCGTACAGCATCCAGAAATGACGAGGTCGTGCAACTGAATCCGATCCACTGTGGCCGATGCTGTGTCAGATAATCGACAATTTTTTTATCCGAATCAGGATGCGCATAACAATCGATAATATCTGCGGTCAACTTCTCGCGTTCGAGATAGGCAGCAATACTCGCCAGACCCAGAGGTGGCATAATATTAACCACCCGCGAAATATCACGCCCGGCGGCGTCGACACTGTAACCGAGAGGATGAACCAGCAGAATTCTCTTTGAATCTATTTGCATCACGACCCTTATGGAATACATCTTTTTTGTAACTATTCAGCTGCCTTGGCGCAAACGCAACATGTGGGCTGCCACTGTTGCCAGCGGGAAGTTAAGTGGCAACGTTGGACGCAGGCAATAGCGGCAGACCGATGCATTACAGTGCTACCGAATAGTTACCGTTTTTTCTTTTTAAACGATATCATCGTATCCCAAAGCAAACCGCGGAAACCGAAACGCCTTAACACCTGCAATCGCTCTTGCCCCTGGGATGGAGGAAAAATCCACTCCCGCCGCTTTTTAAAGGTGTCGGTGATGAGCGTATTCATCTGCTCCACCTCAATCTGCGGAGAAAAATAGTAGGCCGGCATCAGCAGATCGCAGTCGGCCTCAACGAGGCCGTCGGCAATGGCCCGACTGTGCAATTCCGTCTCCGGCAGAATCCGGATACCGGAAAAAGCGAACACCACGCTGGTATCAATCTGTTCTACATTCTGCATCCCTTCACGCACCGATGCGTATGTCTCATCCGGGCCACCAAACATGATGTAATGCGCCGCCGGAATCTCTTCGGCCACACAGGCATCATTGACCGCCAGGACATCGGCAAACGTAAACCCTTTTTTCAGACCGCTTAATGTGGCGTCACTCCCCGCATCGGTACCTAGTTCAACGGCGTACAGGCCGGACTGTTTAAGGAGTCGCAACTCCTCCCGGCCCAGCCCCTGCGGCCGAAAAAAACCGGTCCAGGTAATACCGAGATCGCGGCGTTCCAGCTCTGCGGCAAACTGCAGATAATGTCCCTGGGCATCGTTGAAAACCGAATCGGTGAAGAAAAAACTGTCAATACCGAAATCGCGCGGGGCTTTTTCAATATCATCAACCACCGCAGCGACTTCCTGTGGTCGAAACCGATTCCCTTCCAGCCCGGGATAGGTACAGTAGATACATTGATACGGACAACCCCGCTTGGTCTGAATATTGATCTGGCCACTTTCACTTAGATAGAAATCGACCAGTTTTTGCTCATAGAGTGGTGAACCCATCTGGCCGGCGGTCAGCGGCGTCAACTGGCCATCACTCAATCTCGGCACCTTTTGTCCCGCGACCAGCCGTTCGACAATATTGCAGATAAGTCGCTCGCCCTCGCCGACAATACCGTATTCAACCCCGGTATAATCGAGTATCGCCTCAGGCATCACTGTGAAGGCAGAGCCACCGACCACAATCGGCGCGGGACTTGTGGCACGCATAACATCAGCCATCTCTTTAGCCTGTGCCAGATACCAGGCACTCTCCATCGAAAATGAATCGACGTTGTCAATATTGCGCAGCGACAGACAGATCACCTCCGGAGCAAAATCACGCACCGCCGCGACCAGGTTTTCCTTCGATTTTCCGTCCGCCAAAAAATCGAACTGCAGCACCTGATGTCCACCCTCAACGAGTGCGCCAGCGATCACAGCCATGCCGAGGGGATAGACCGGATACGGTTCAGTCGTGACATTGGTCGATAGAAGGAAAACCTTACTCATGGTTGAACCGCTTTTTTGAATTGGCGCTTTTTCCGCGGTTCGTAGCGACGATAGGTCCCATCCTCAATCTCGCGCCGGATAACCCGTTCGAACAGTTTGCCCATCTTCAATTGATGACCGCTCTCGGCATTGAAGGTATCCCAGGCATAGTAGTACATCTCCTGCAATTTCTCCGGAGTCATCTGCTTCGGCTGAAACACCACTTTGTCCGCGGTGTATTTGAGCCAGTCATTCGACAGAATGCGCCCCTCTTTCTCCATCTGGCTACGGACCGGCGAATGCGGGAAAGGGGTCATAATGGTAAACTCGGCAACATCCAGCTCGATCTCGATAAGAAAATCGACCAGTCGTTTGATATCGTCTTCGCTCTGGTCATCGGTTCCGAGGATAATCGTCCCCTCGACCCCGATCCCGTGATCCTTGAGGCGCTTGACCCGTTCCCGGATGTGGTCGGAGGTATCGAAAACCGCCTGATAGACATACCAGGCACCGGCATCGGCAGCCAGTTTTAGGACTTCCGGATCATCCATAATCGGATGCGAAACCCATTTTTTCTTCAATGGTGCCATCTCCCTGAACAGATCGAGCAACCATTGGCGATCCTGGGCCAGAGAGTTATCGACAATAAACAGCCGGTTGTTCTTAATCGCCTCCAACTCCTCGATCACCTTGTCGATCGGGCGGGGGCGGAATTTCTTGCCGCCGAGATACCCGGTGCAACAGGGAAAACAGTTAAATTTGCAGCCGCGTGAGGCGTGCACCAGATCGAGCATCTGCACCCCACGGTAGTTGTATTTCTCACGATCGAGGATGTCGCGCCGGGCGGTCCCGACCAGATTAATATCAGGGTGCTTCTGCATGTAGTCGTAGACCGGTTTCAGCTCACCCCGTTTGAGGTCTTCGATGACCTGTTCGAAACGTCCTTCGACTTCACCGAGAAAAACAGAATCGGCATGCTGCTGCACCTCTTCGGCGTGCAGCATGGTCGAGATGCCACCGAAGATCACTTTTTTGCCCCGCTCGCGAAACTCACGGGCTATCTCGAAAGCACGCGGCAGTTGCGAAGAGAGCATCGTGGAGATAGAGACCAGGTCACAATCGGCATCAAAATCGATCTGTTGCACGTTTTCATCGGTGAAGTTAATCTCCACCTCATCCGGCATCGCTGCGGCAAACACAACCGGTCCATGCGGTGGCAAGTGAAATTCAGTCTGCTGATCCAGCTTCGGCCAGCGTGGGTAAATCAATTCAATTTTTACCATTGTCCAACTCCTTATGGTGACGAAAGTCCCGCTGCCACCAAAAACTACTTATTGTTTGCTAAACATGATGGTCTCGTAAAAAAGAACCAGATGGCTAAGTAAAAATTTCGCACCACAAGGCGT
>CBDUUF010000100.1:0-6067 GCA_965370375.1 uncultured Desulfuromonadaceae bacterium | reverse complement strand
AAATAAAACCGTTGATGCGCAAATCGTTGATGTCAAAGGCCATAGCGTTTGCCGACATAATGGCAGCTACGGCTAACAATAGAAAAACTCTGAGCGTTCGCATGTTCCCTCCGTTGATAGTGACCCTGTTGAATTATTAGTAAAAACTTAAAAACATTTGTCATTTCAATAAGTTTACTGACGAAGCATGCGCCTCGCCGGGAGGGTTTATACATAATATGTGCCAATTAATAATTAATTTTTAACATAAAGACACAACCGTTTTTAATCCGACAATTACTGACTTTGCATATGCAATAAAAATGTTCACATTTAATACAACGGCTCCTGACGTAACAACATGAAACAAATTCCGCCTTTTGACCGCACATTAATCGTCTTTTCCAATAATCAATCCATATATAGTATGAGACTTCAAACGGGTTGCAAATTATGCTAGCAGCCTGTCGAACTTTCCATACACCGGCTGCAAATTCGATTGTTTGGCTCACATTTAAACTCCTTTTTGCCCCATAGCTATGGCTATGAGGCTGAAAATGAGCTAAAATCTGTTCTCAAATGCTCAAATTTTCACTTCGGCTCGGTAAACCCGACAGACTGCTAGCCTGAAAAAAAACAACAACGGGATCAAACTATGCTACGCCACATCGCCTGCATCATATTTTTCTTAAGTATTGCCATACCGGTTTCAGCCAATCAGGATTTCACACTGACTCAGCGCGACCTGATGCTTGGACTGGTTGAAGGGCTTGGCTGGTCGTTTGGCCTGCCTGATGAACCGGAGGATAGCGACTACCTGCGGATTCTTAACGGACAGAGAAAATTCAGAATAGAGATTGAATCAAACTACGAGCCAGACACCAGGGTTATAATTGAAGAAATATTTTCTTTCGGCAACTACAGTGGTCAAGGCTGGGTTCGGGTACCAAACCGGCCTACTGATATTCCGGTGCATTTCAATCTCCCCCTCTCTGGCGAATACCGGGTCAAGGCTCGTCTGTTCAGAAAAGGGCACATTCTGCGGATCGGCGACCAACAATTTACAGCGGATGGTGGCGATCGGTTGACTGATGTTGATCTCGGTTCTGTTTACCTGCAGGCTGGTAATCTGGATATCAACCTGACGGCGCCACCACGTGGCGGTATCGATTTTATTGAAATCGAGGCGCTGGCGACATCGACGATTTCGCCGAAAACAGGCTGGAATCTGGAAGCTGCCTTAACTTTTAACGACATGGCTGTCACTACGGTACAACTTCTCGGTCTGCACTCAACCCTGCCGAATGCTGGCGAAGATATTGTTTTTGAAGCCGAGGACTTCCCGCTACCTAAAAACAGCAGACTATCTACCAACCGTCACCTCGGCGCACCCAGTCAGGGAGAATGGGTCAGCGTCGGAGCTGATCCGGTAACTTTTGAAATTGGTGTCGACGTTCCATCAACCGGCGTCTACGACCTTTCAGTCAGATGTGTTGGTAAATCTGAAATCAGTGGCTTGGTCAATACTCAACCTTTTATAATTTCTCCAGATCGCCGGTTTACAGATAAGCAGGCAGGTGGAATCGTCCTCGAAAAAGGCCAAACCCCTCTGGCCTTCAAAATTCCACCACACTGCGGCATCGACCAAATCGTGCTCAGCCCGCGTGCTTCATCCATGGAGGATTTCGGTCGTCTTACCGGACTGCCTCTTACCGGCAAACCTTCACCATCACAGTTCAACAGTTACCTCAAGCTGCTGGCCGCGTTCGGTGTGACCCGCTAACCACGATGCGCCTGCCCGGAACCCTTTTCAGTTACGCCGGCGGGCTCCTGACCGCTCCTTATCTGCACCTTCCACCAGCACTACCAATGCTTATTCTGGTTGCGACTTGCGCCTGGGCACTCAGTTACAGCCGCGCGGCCACAAATACCGTCTCGACGCGGCTGTCCGCTCTATGCCTCATTATTTGTTTTTTCTCTATCGGCTTATTTCAATATCAAATCACTGTTTCACCACCGGTCAATTCATCGGCCATACATCATCTGGGTGGACAAGGTTCGGTTATTATTGAAGGTATCATTGAGTCCATGAATACGCGCTTTCCGGACGGCGCCACATGCTTGATTAGCGTGACCTCTTCGCTTGCGCAGGGGTTGACCACAGAACGAAGCGGCAAACTACTGCTCAAGATCGAACAATTGACTGACAAGCTGCAACCTGGTGACCTAATCCGCTTTCGCACTCGACTCCGGGTTCCGCGGGCCTTTGGCGCTCCTGGAGAATTTAACTACCAGCGGCACCTGGCTCACCAGTCAGTTTTTGTAACCGGATTTGTCCGTAGCAGTAACGATATTGTGCGGCTGGAAGCGTCAGAGATCCAGACGCTGGGCACTATTTTACGCCGCTGGCGGCAACAGGTCGGCGATATCATTAATGCGTCCGTCCCGGCGCACCTGGCACCGTTCCTGCGCGGTCTGGCAACCGGTGATCGCGGTGCATTGTCACCAGAACAGAGAAAGTTTCTGGCGCAAAGCGGCATTGCCCACCTGTTTGCCATATCCGGCCTGCATCTCGGGATTATTGCTTCGTTTCTCTATATTCTACTGTTGACCATCTATCGCCAGGTGCCGTGGCTGCTGCAAAAGGTGCCACCACGCAGATTTCTTCCGGCTATAATTCTGCCGGTCGTGGCTGCCTATATGCTGTTCACCGGTGGCGCTATTTCAACCTTGCGCGCACTACTCGGACTGGCCGCAGTGACTGCGGCTTTCCTCCTGCGGCGTCAGGTCGCCCCGCTACAGTTACTGGCAACAGCTGCCCTGGTAATGCTGTTGCTCGATCCGTTAGCTGTTTTCACTCCAGCTTTTCAGCTCTCTTTTGCCGGGGCTGCCGGAATTCTCTGTATCACGCCGCGCTGGACAGCAATCTGCCAAGGCAAATCCAGGCTGTTTGTTTATCCGGCTACTCTTTTGGTCGTCACTTTCGCCGCAACTACAGCTACGCTCCCTCTGGTGCTGCTGCATTTTCACGTTCTGGCACCAGCCGGTTTGCTGCTGAACATGATCGCTGTCCCGGCAGTCACGCTGCTAGCCGTTCCGCTCTGTCTGGCCGGAGTCGTCACTGCTGTCTTCAGTCCGGCAATAGCGGCAGTGCTGTTCAATCTGGCGGCGACAGTTCTGGACCATCTACTTAACGCATCAGAAGCTGTTCTTGCCCTGCCCGGCTTTTCTGGTCAGTATCTCTACCTGCCATTCTCCGCCTTGCTCGGTGTCGGCCTGCTCACCCTGGCGTTACTCGCCCCGGCAACAATACGCTTCAGGATTGCCGGACTGCTCATAGCCATTGCTTTGCTGTCCGCGCCATTTATATACAACCAGAATTCAGACCGACTCAGCATCGTCGCCATCAGCGTCGGTCAAGGTGATGCAACCCTGGTTACCACCTCTACCGGCAAAACGATCCTGATCGATGGTGGCGGCTTTTCACGATCTAATTACGACACCGGTGAACGACTAGTCGCCCCGACACTCGGTTATCTTGGCATCAGAACAATCGATGTGGTTCTCCTGTCCCACAACCATCCGGACCACCGCAACGGACTGCTGCACATCCTGCAGAGCTTCAATGTGCGCAATTTCTGGAGTCCGGTGAACATCAAAAAACTCCCGACCTCATTCCAAGCAACCCTGGCCAATCGACATATCCAGGTGCGGACCTTTGCCGAAAATTGGTCGACAATCGAACAGACCGGCAACTCTAAAATGGCTATTTACCGTGTTCCCGGTCGACCAGAATCGACAAACGACCAATCGCTGGTGCTCTATGTTCAACATGGCAACGATGGGGTGTTGTTAACCGGCGACCTGGAAACAATAGGGATCAACCAACTGGCGCTCGATCCGCCACCCGGCCCGGTCACCTTGCTAAAATTCCCCCACCACGGCAGTCGTTTTTCAAATCCACAGCCGTTGGTCAAACAATATACCCCTCAAGCCGCCTATATTTCTGTCGGATACAACAATCGCTATGGCCAACCACATGCCTCAGTGCTGTCTCTACTCGACAATTATCCTCTCCAGTTGGAGCGTACTGATCTGTCCGGCTCCTTGTATTTTTCCAGCACCGGCGAAACATGGGCCACCAAGCGTTGGCATCATGGGCTTTTCCGTTGACATAAAGTACTGAAATTAGCTAAAATAATTAGGTTTATTGTTACATTTCTGGAAGGGGGCTCCAATGGCGCAAACGACAATTATGGTCGTTGATGATGAACAGTTTTTTCTTCATCTTTATTCTGACATGTTAAAAGATAGCAGTTTCGCCGTCGAAACCTGTTCGTCTGGCGAAGCTGCGATTAAACGTATTAAGCAGGGTGGCATCGATGTCGTCTTGACCGACATGGTCATGCCGGGCGTCGACGGCCTTGAAGTACTGCGCGTTGCCAAGGCACAAAGCAACCCGCCTGACGTTATTCTGGTGACCGGTCACGCCTCAACCGAAAGTGCCATCCAGGCTCTGAAAAATGGTGCCCGCGACTACCTGACCAAACCTTTCGACCCGGATGAGCTCTTACACCTCCTGCACACCTGTGTTGAGCAGCGTCGCCTTCTGAATGAGAACTATCTGCTCAAAACCCAGATACAGCTTTTTCAACGCGGCCAGATCCTCGCTTCTTTGATTGATCTTGATCGTCTCTTGCCACAATCGATCAATTCACTCTTACAATTATTCGGCGATGGTCGCGGTATCGCTTTTATTTTCGACAAAAAAGGCCGACCAGTGCTGAAGTCGATCTTCGGACTGGAAGAAGATCAAGCCCAGGCAATGGCCCGGTATTTCTCAAATATAAGTGAAGGTGAAACCGGTTTTTATTTTACAGATAAGAAAGCCTGGTCTGCTGAGGACGGCTGGCCAGAAACGGTTGAGACCATCGGCATATTGCCTCTTACATGCCAAGGCTCGACAAAAGGTGGCCTGGTCTTGTTTAATCCGGCGGCCGGCGCGTTTCCCGAGGATCCGTACTCTGAGCACCTTGCATTTCTGGCTGACCAGATCAATCTCGGCTTCGAAAATGCTTTCCGCTTCACCGATGCCCGGGAGTTAATGTACACCGATGATCTGAGCGGCCTGTTTAATCACCGTTATCTGCATCTCGCTATCGAGAAAGAGATCAGTCGTTCTTCACGCTATGGGTTGAAATTCTCACTGGTTTTTCTCGATCTGGATTACTTCAAAAATATCAACGACACCCATGGTCATCTGGCCGGCAGCAAGGCGCTGTCCGAAGTTGCACAAATTCTGATGGGTAGCGTCCGGGAAGTTGACTCTATGTTCCGCTATGGCGGTGATGAATTTACCGCGTTGCTGGTTGAAACCGACCTTGAAGGCGCCAGAATCGTCGCCGAACGAATGCGTTCTGCCATCGAACAGGCAACCTTCCTCAAAGATGAAGGGATCAATGCCAAAGTCACGACGACGATCGGCTTCGCCACCTATCCGGATCATGCTGATAACAAGTTCAGCCTGATCGACATGGCCGACCAGGCAATGTTCCATGGTAAAAAAATTCGCAACACCAGTTGTGCTGCTGGAGAAACTGCCGACTGATGCCAATATCGCTTAAACCTTTAGCCCAATCCTTTCTTATCTTCTTTATATCTTGTACGCTTTTTGTCACGCCTGCTTTTACAATTGAAACTAACAACACTTCAGCAATTGACCGTTACCAGCAAGCGCTTAAGGTCGACCCTGACAACCCGACCCTGCACTACATTCTCGGCCTGGCTCAACTGAAAAGCGGACATACTGATGCGGCGATTGCGTCGTTCCGAACTGCCTACCCGGCCTATACTGATTCGATTGAAATGCATTACAATATCGGTTTGGCGTATTCGCAAGCAGGCGATGCGGACAGCGCCCTGCTCTACCTCGAACAGGCTGAAGCTCTCGGCGCGCTGGAAACGGCAGAGCTGTTTCCACTGGTAAACGCCTACTATAATGTGGGGTTGATTTATCTGGAGCAGGAAGCCCTGAATGAAGCCGCCGAGGTATTTAAAAGGGTGCTGACACTCGACCCGGATCGGGTGG
>CBDUUF010000099.1:0-6084 GCA_965370375.1 uncultured Desulfuromonadaceae bacterium | reverse complement strand
CAATAAGGGAGGAATATAATAAACGCCCCTTAAGGTAACCATAAGGGGCGTTTATTAGATATATTACTCCGAGACATAAGGGTCTTTTCTCATCGCCTCAACCCGTCACAAATTTCACGGTACTCCTCCTCACCATGTTCAAATGAAATAATGCGCACCCCCATCCCACCCTTGACCTTGTTCATCAAGTTCTGCGGCACCCGCTTCGCCCACATTATCCGACCTTTAATCAGGATTTGCGTATCGTCCTTTAACTTCATTTCAACGAATAATATTTTCCCAGGCTGTAGAACCTGAGGCGACCTGATGAAGATCCCGGTGGTAGAGATATCTTCGGTGAAGCCTAGCTTGTCCGGTTGTTCCAGGCCAAAGCGCAACTGGAAACGCTTCTTATGTCGGCCATCTATCCGTTTATCAATTGACATCACCCCTCCTTCGGAATATGAATAACTGCAAAACAACAATTTTATATAAAGGCACTATGCTACTCAAAAAAATAAATCGAATCCCGTTTACTCCCCTGGCTATTGTCGCGCTCATGCTGGGGCTTACACCATTTTTCCCAGAGCCTCACTTGTTGGAAAAGTTACGTATGCTTTTACAAGGCTCCTTGCAACGGCCACTCGACATCTTCGATCTGCTGATGCATGGAACGCCAGCTTTACTTTTAATTGTCCGACTGGGTACTCACTTTGCATACAAGGAAGACAAGAAGATCTGATCAGAGTTGCTCTCGACGTTCACGCAAAATGGCCGCATGCCGTTCCTCTTCTTTAGCCAGCCAATGGAAGGTCTCCCTCCCCTCAGCAGAGCGCGCCTGCTCGGATGCGAACTTAAAGTAAGCCGCAAACCTGTCCTCAGCCTCGATAGCCAGATCTAGAGCCGCACAATCAGCGTTTTCCAGTTGCAGAACAGCTTCAAGTCGTTCTGCTGCAGGAAAAAGCTCTTTAGCTTTAAATTGTTTGAGATAAGGGAGAATCATCTCTTCATTCTGCCAGAACGAACCTGCTTCAAACTGAGGGATCATCCCTTTTAAAGTTTGCAGGTGTTGAATCTCATCCTGAGCCAGCAGGGCGAACAACTGTCGTACCGATTCTACTTTGGCCCGAGTGGACATCTCGGTGTAAAATAGCCGGCCACTTTTTTCGACATCCATGGCTGCCTGTAGAACTTCAAACCCACTAAAATCCTCAACTCCACTCATAACCTGTTCCTTGTAATATTTATTTGGATTAATTTGTAAACTACTTGTAATTATTTGTCAATTTCCGAACAGACCCTTCAGCGCACCGTCAATCAGTTTCTTTGTCAAATCGTCTTTTTGACCAGTTTCCGACTCCTTGTTGCTACCTCTGGCTTTCTTCAATAGTCTGTCCGCCAATGAATCAATCGCGCCCTGCGCTGCCTGCTTTTGTAATAGCCGCATATCAAGTGATACTTGCGGCGATGAATGGTGTCCCTTTACCCGGAGCGGGACACTAGCCCAACCATCTTTGCCGACCAGGATATTTCGCAACAATCCTTTTTTATCCAGTTTTCCACTAAGCTGTGGGGACATGAACAAATGCGCCTTGAGACCAAGTTGACCATCTAACGCGATCGTGCCGGCTGTGGTCAGTTTAAACAACGGTCCCTTTGATTTAAGATCGATCGACAGCAAACTTTTAGCGACTTTGAAAGTTGCCTGGCCATCATCGATTACTATCTCCCGTATCTCTGGCATATTGAGTAAAATTGCCGCTGAATCGAGTGCCGGCATATTGGTAAGCTTGGCCTGGTGCAGAGTGAAGTCTCCGTCGCCGCGCAAATTATTCTTGATCGAGCTCTCCAGTGTCCCGGCGCCGCGCATATTAATCTGGCCGCTTACTACCCCAAACAGACTTTTTGCCAGCTCAGGTTGCAACGCCTTGACTACAGGATTCAGCTGTACATTTTGCAGGCTCGATTGGTTGTTGTAACGTAACCCTTGAACACCAAGGTCGACCTGCCCTGATTGCTCAAGTCGCCCGCCGGCAACAGACATCGACAATCGTTCAAAAGTCAGCTTGTTGTTTTTCAGAGCCAGATGAACCGTAAAATCTTGCATGGGCAAACCGTGGTAGAGCAGCTGTTCAATCTCAACCGTGCCGTTAATTTCAACCGGCAGGTCGAACGGTCCGAGCTCAACCGGCTGCACAGCCGACTGCACAACCGGCTCAGGCGATGTTTTAGTTTGTGGACTACCTTCAGTAACCGGAATAAAGCTGTCGAGGTCAATACGGGATGAATGCATTGTGAAATCAGCCTGTAATGGCTGTTGCATAAAGTTTCTGACTTCGACATAAACATCGAGCGCTTGATCATTGATCCGCAGAACAAGGTTGTCGGTCTGCAGCGACTTACGCTCCAGCATCACTGTACCGTTTAACGAATTTTCAGTGAACTTGGTTACAGCCGTAATATTATTTAAATCAATGCGTCCTGTACGTAAAAGATTAGTCGGATCTGAAACCAGACCGTCCAAAATCACCTCTGCGGCAATTTGACCGGTCAAACCGGACATGTCAGGTAAGGCGCCGAGTTCTGTTGGTATTGACCCGAGCAGTTCAGAGACGGCTGTCGCCGGCAGACTGATTTCTACCCGCAAGCGGTCACCTTTTGCCTCGGCAAGCAAATCGCCTTTAACCTCAATCTGAATAGCGTTCAGTCTTGCGGAGAGATCAGCCGCCAGGTCATCCAGATCAAACTGCCCTGTCAGAGCAATTTCATTACCGTTCCAATCGGTATCGAGTGAAAACTGGAATGGCTCGGTCAAAGAAAAATCTTTAACCGTCAGATTCAACGCCGATAAAGTTTGTTGCACAGCTTTCTCTTCAGCCTGGTCAACAAACACTAGCAAGCCATCGACAATGACAATTTCCGACACATAAACACCAACCGGTGACGTCTCGGAAGCTGTATTCTGGATAGGTTTTTCCGTTACGGTAGCCTCTGAAGATTCGGTCAAGTCACTGAAATTGAAGCTACCATCGCGCAGCCGGGTCAAATGAACAGTCGGTCGTTCCAAACGAAGTTCATCTACCTCGACCTTAAGCAAAAATAGAGGCCAAAGCCGGTAACGCAAGACCGCCTTCTCGACCGCAACAAAAGGTTCTGCTGATTCACGCTCAGTCAAAACAAGATCATTGAGTACAATCCCGGAGAAGATGCTTATATCAATTTCACCGAGTTGCAAGTTACGCTCTAAGCTCTCCTCTACCAGCGGAACAACTGCCGCACGAACCCGCTCCGGCGTGATCATAACCTTGGCCACAACTAGTAGCGCGACAAACACCAGACAGCCTGAACCAACCAGCGCTATAAATATTTTTTTCCATAACGCCATAGTTAATTACCTGCTTTCATTTCAAGCTCGGCCAGCTCGTGCACTGTCGCCCATTGTTGCTCGGTTACCGCCTGAACCGACAGACGATTGCCGCGACGCAATACGTCCATGCCTGACAACACAGGATGCTGCCGCAGCGTCTCCCTGGTTATCGAAAATGGTAGCGGTGCCACGGCCTGAATATCCACCATGTACCAGATCGGTTTTTCATCAGAAGCTTTGGGGTCAAAATGATCATTACGCGGGTCGAGCGCCGTGTGATCCGGGTAGCTTTCACTTATAACGCTGGCGATCCCGACAATAGCCGGTTCCTTGATGTTGCTGTGATAAAAAAGCACTCCATCGCCGACATGAATATCATCCCGCAGCAGATTTCGCGCCTGATAGTTACGCACACCATCCCAGCAGGTAGTCTGTTCACTGTTGCCGTTTAACAGGTCATCAAATGAATAGCAATTTGGTTCCGACTTCATCAACCAGAAGCGTTGTTGCATACTGAAATCCTTTTAATTTATTAGATTTGACTTAAGTCAAAGATATATATGGACTCATGAATTATTCTCCGCCCACGTAACAGCCGCTGACAGTATATCGTATGTTGTCAGCGATACCAGACTTGTCTTAATTCTAACAAAAATCCAGGAGAAATTACCGATGTTTTGTAACCAATGTGAACAAGCCGCCAAAGGAACCGGATGTACCGCTGTCGGTGTCTGTGGCAAGCAACCTGAAGTATCTGCCCTGCAGGATCTGCTCGTATATGCCCTTAAAGGGATCAGCTTCTGGGCTGACAAAGCCCGTTCCACCGGCAAGAGCGATGTCGAGATCGACCGCTTTGTCATCGAAGGCCTGTTTACCACCGTAACCAACGTTGACTTTGACCCGGCCAACATCGAAAAAGCATTGCGCAAAGCTGCCATCGTTCGGGATAAAGCCCAAGCTCTCGCCGGTCCGGTAGCGGAAACTATTCCGGATGCTGCCAACTGGCAACCGGCGGCCGACAGTGCGGGCCTGAACGCTCAAGGTGAAGCACACGGCATCCATAACGATAAAACCGATGCCGACATTGAATCGATCCGTCAAGTCATCCTCTATGGTTTGAAGGGCTATGCAGCTTACGCCGACCATGCCTTGATCCTTAACCGTGAAAGTGACGAAGTCTACGCCTTCACGCACAAAGCGTTAGCCGCACTCCTAGATGACAATCTCGGATTGATGGATTACATTGGCATGGCTATGGAAACTGGTCGCATCAACTTTGTGGCAATGGAACTGCTCAGCACTGCCCACACCGACACCTATGGTCATCCGGTACCGACACCGGTCAACCTCGGCACCAAGGCTGGTAAAGCTATTATGGTCACCGGCCACGACATGAAGATGCTTGAAGAGTTGCTCAAGCAGACCGAAGGTAAAGGAATTAACATCTACACCCACGGCGAGATGCTGCCGGCACATGGCTATCCAGGCCTGAAGAAATATGCTCACCTGGCCGGCAACTTCGGTGGCGCCTGGCAGGATCAGGCCAAAGAGTTCCCGAACTTCCCTGGTTCGATTATATTCAACACCAACTGCATCCAGAAACCAGCCGACAGCTACAAGGATCGTCTGTTCACCTGGGGACTGGTGCAATGGCCGGACGTTAAGCACGTCGAAGGCTGGGACTTCACAGAAGTAATCGACAAGGCGCTAGAATGTGACGGTTTTGAGGACAATCCGGGGCAGGAAATACTTACCGGCTTCGGCCACAACGCAGTCCTCAGTGTCGCCGACAAGATCGTTGCGGCGGTCAAAGCAGGCGATATCAAGCACTTCTTCCTGGTCGGCGGTTGTGACGGTGCCAAGAGCGGCCGGAACTACTACACCGAGTTTGTTGAAAAGTCTCCGAAGGATACGATTATCCTGACCCTGGCCTGCGGCAAGTACCGTTTTAACACTCTGGAACTTGGCGATATCGGTGGTATCCCACGTCTACTCGACGTCGGTCAGTGTAATGATGCGTACAGCGCCATTCAAATCGCAGTCGCTCTGGCAGATGCCTTCGAGTGTGAAGTTAATGATTTGCCGCTGTCCTTCATTCTCTCCTGGTACGAGCAGAAAGCTGTCACAATCCTGCTCACCCTGCTCCACCTCGGGATCAAGAATATCAAGCTTGGGCCGACACTGCCGGCGTTCATTACACCGAATGTGCTCAACTACCTGGTTGAAAACTTCAACATCGGTCCGATCGGTGAAGCAGAGGCAGACCTTAAAGAGATCCTCCAACTTGATGACTTAAACCTGGACCCGAGCGTAGCGGCGTAAGCTGCTTGCAAAGAATTTCTCGGACAAATAGATAGTTCGTACAGCAAAAAGGGGCGCCGGTTATTCTGGCGTCCCTTTTTTATTTTAACCGCAGCCATACCGCTATCCCGGTTCGTAACTATCAATTCACATCGGCACATAAAACATGCGTTTGGGATGTGCTATACTTGCTTTCCAAACAAAGATTCGCTAATCTGTGCGGATATTACATTAGAATTTCATACTGTAACGCTTACTAGGAGACTTACCATGCAGCGCACCTTGCCATTGCTTATGAAAACTGTCATCACACTTACGGTTGCAACGCTACTGTTAACCGGTTGCTCTACTTCATCCATCATCGGCACCTGGTCGGATCCGGGGCTCACCCAAGGTAGTGTTCAACATGTTCTGGTGTTTGGTGTAAGTGATAACGA
>CBDUUF010000098.1:0-6100 GCA_965370375.1 uncultured Desulfuromonadaceae bacterium | reverse complement strand
GATAATAATGTTATTCATCGTGATATAAAACCGGCAAATATCATGCTGCTTGATGGTGGTAAAATCAAGGTGACTGATTTTGGTATCGCCAGGGTAATGAGTGCTTCGCATACCCAGACCGGAACTATTCTCGGCACTCCGAGTTATATGTCGCCGGAACAGGTTGCCGGCAAGAAGGTTGATGGCCGCTCTGACCTGTTTTCCCTCGGGGTGGTTTGCTATGAGTTGCTGACTGGTGTCAAACCGTTTACCGGTGACAATATCGGGGCTCTTATGTACAGCATCAGCCAGGGTGATTACGTGCTGTTGCGAGAAAAGGCAAAAAGATTGCCTGGTTGTGTGCATGACATTGTCGACAAACTGTTGGCCAAGGGAGTAAGTAAACGCTACAAGTCAGCCAGTGAGGTAGCACAGGCTCTCAGGGAGTGTTCATCCCGGAAGAGGAGATCATGAAAATCACCGCTTTTGGTCAGACTGATCTTGGCAAGCGCCGGCAACAGAATGAAGATTGTTTCCTCGTCGATAGCAGAAATGAACTATTTGCCGTTGCCGACGGGGTAGGTGGCCAGCCTGCCGGAGAGATAGCCAGTCAGTTGGCTATCGATCAACTGCTACATTATCTTCGCGAGGTGTCTGATCCTGTTGAGGCTCCGGTCAAAGCACTTTCCAGGGTGTTGCGTCAGGTTAATGCGGAGGTGTTACGCATAGCCGCCAGTAAACCTGAATGGCACGGCATGGCTACTACAATGGTCGCAGCATGGTTGCAAGAAAAGGCACTGGTTATAGCCAATATCGGTGATAGTCGTATTTACCTGGTGCGTGACCAGGAGATTGTGCAACTGACCGAAGATCATAATGTTCGCAATGAGCAGAAACGCCTCGGCTTGAAACTCTCAGAAGAGAAACTTGCCGGAATGGCAAATGTGGTGACCCGGGTTATCGGTTCAGACGAATCCGAGCCGGATTGTCGAATTATTGATGTTGAAATCGGCGATAGGTTGCTACTCTGTAGTGACGGTTTGACCGGGATGATCGATGACACGATTATTCAGACGGTGATTCAATCGACAACTTCACCAGAGGAGGGTTGTCGTATGCTGATCGACCTTGCAAATCGTAACGGTGGCAGGGATAATATTACAGCTGTCCTGGTCTATTTTGACAAGTCCACACTGACCCAGAAACTTACGGATGCTTTAGCTCCGAGGAGGTAGCAGATGCCGCGTTTGTTGTTGAAATTCAATGATGAAGTTTTGAAGGTTATTGATTCGAGTAAAGAATTCATTACCATAGGTCGTAATCTAAAAAATGATATCCAGATCGACAATCTAGCTGTGTCAAATTTTCATGCACATATCACCTGTCAACTCGGGCACTATTTTGTCGAAGATCTTGGCAGCACCAACGGCACCTTTGTTAATGATCGAAAAATCGGCAAGTGGGCGTTGAGCGACAATGATGCAATCACCGTCGGTAAACATTCGATAATTTTCCTGGATGAAGAAGTCGCCGGCGGTGCCGAGATTGAAGAGCTGCAGATGGATAAAACCATGATTCTCGATACGAAAAAGCAGCGTGAATTACTTGGTGACGAGGCGATTACTGCTGCGCCAACCCTTATGGGGCCGGTTGCCAAGCTAGAGGTTCTGGCCGGTAGTACTGATCAAGCTTATTATGATCTGGAGAGTAAATTGACTCTGATCGGTAAGGATGAGGTGGCAGAGATTCGACTCGATGGTTTGTTCGCACCTAAAGTCGGCTGTTTTATTTCACGCGACAAATCCGGGTATGGTCTGATCCCCCCGGAGAAAAGAAACAAGGTCAAGTTGAACGGCCATGAGGTCAAGGATGCTGTTAGCCTCAACACTGGTGACCAAATTGAAATCGGTAGTGTAAAACTTCTGTTCAAGAATGATATGAGTCGATGAATATATCGGAGTCTGACAACGTCTGATCCATAAGGAAATAGATCATATGCCAAATTTCGACGGATAGCTTCAGTGCTGTTGTCGGGTTTAGAGGTAGACATGAAAAACAGCGTTGGCGGCTTTGCCACGGGGTTCTCTTATCCGTTCAAGGCCGGACATTTTTTACTGCGACAGCCCCGATTATATCTTTATGTGATAATTCCTTTTCTTATCAACCTGGTTGTTTTCAGCCTGGCGGTATGGCTCGGCTTCGGCTTTTTCGATACGACTGTGGAGGCAATGATTCCGGTCGGTGACGCTTGGTACTGGTCAATTCTTTATTATTTCCTCTGGCTGGTCGCGGTCCTGGCAACAGTGCTATTGGTCTTTTTCCTGTTTGCTATCATCGGCAACCTGATTGCGTCACCGTTTAATGATATTTTGTCAGAAAAGACCGAAGAGATTCTGACTGGACAACGTCGTGACGAACCGTTTGAGTTTCTGCTGTTTCTGCGTGACAGCCTGCATATATTTCTCGATGACCTGGTGAAAATATCGGCTTTTCTGGGTGGTATGGTTGTCTTGTTCTTATTCTTGCTGCTGCCGGCAGTCGGCCCGGTAATTTATTCTGTGCTGTCTATTCTCTGGACCGCTCTGTTCCTGGTGGTGGAATATACCGGCTACATTTTTTCTCGACATCAACTGCTGTTTAAAGATCAGCGGCAGTTCATTCGTCAACGCAAACTCGCATCCATCGGTTTCGGCACCGGCTCGCTCTGCTTGTTGGCGATTCCGTTCCTGCAGTTCTTCACTATCCCTCTCGGGGTGATCGGTGCGGTTCATTTCTGGTACGACAATAAACCACAACAACTGCCCGGACCTTCTGATGTTTCTTGAGGTCGCTATCGCCGCAGCGAAAATCGGGGGTGAGGTGCTGATGGCTAAATTTGGCACCCCACTGCGAGTTGAGCACAAGGGCGAGGTTGATCTGGTTACCGAGGCTGATCAGGCCGCAGAAAACGCGATTGTTAGCTTTATTCGCAAGCGCTGTCCGGAACATGACATCCTGGCCGAGGAAGAGGATTACCAGCGGCAACAACATGAATTCTGCTGGATCATCGATCCACTCGATGGCACCACAAATTATGCTCACGGTTTCCCCTGGTTTGCAGTCTCGGTTGCCCTCGAACGTAACGGGGAAGTAATCGCCGGAGTTGTTTACAATCCATGTAATACTGAGCTTTTTACCGCAGCCAAAGGTAAAGGTGCCTGGTTGAACGGCAAACAACTCTTTGTTTCCTCAACATCCAGTCTCGATCAATCTTTATTGGCGACCGGGTTTCCGTATGATCGCAAGCAGAGTAAGGCCAACAACTACGATAATTTCATCAGCTTCCAACAGTCGGCCCAGGCTTGTCGCCGGCCCGGGTCAGCGAGCCTCGATCTAGCCTGTACTGCTGCTGGTCGTTTTGACGGTTATTGGGAAATGAAGCTCAAGCCGTGGGATGTTGCTGCCGGACAACTCCTTGTAAGTGAAGCTGGTGGGGTGCTTAGTAATTTTTCTGGCGATTCTGCATCGATTTATGACCGGGAGATCGTCGCCAGTAATGGTCGAATTCATGCGCAAATGCTCAAGGTGCTTGAGCCTGGTGTCAGACCTTGATAGGTTGCTTTATTGATGCCGAAATGGTGTGAATTGGCGGGAGTCCAGCAGCTTTGTAATCGTTCAAAATAATGTGACGACAGGATTTAACCTGCCGCCACATTTCTATGTAATTACTCAGTATCTCTCAAAATCGTCATCCAGGTTGTCCTCGCCTGTACTCAGAATAGTAGGTTGGACGTTGTCCTGATTGTTGCTTCTGGATGGTGAAGGTAATCCCTTCTGATCTATAGCAAACTTATTTACATGTGTAAAAGATGGTGTGTTGTCAGGTAGGGCTTTTCTGTCGTCTAACTTAAAGGTACCCATCATCGCCTGTAGTTGATCTGCCTGACTGGACAGTTCTTCCGAGGTAGAAGCAATTTCTTCAGACGCCGAGGCGTTCTGCTGAATGATCTGATCAAGTCGCTGGATCGCCTGATTGATCTGCACGGCTCCGGTATCCTGCTCCATACTTGCGGCACTGATTTCCTGTACCAGCTCGGCGGTCTTCTGGATGTTAGGCACAATCACATCAAGCATAGCGCCGGCCTGTTCTGCTACGGCGACACTGGATACAGACAACTCACTGATTTCAGCTGCCGAGATCTGGCTTCGTTCAGCCAGTTTACGAACTTCTGCTGCAACTACTGCGAATCCTTTGCCGTGCTCACCGGCCCGGGCCGCTTCAATTGCCGCGTTAAGGGCCAATAAGTTGGTCTGCCGCGAGATCTCCTCGATGATGCCGATCTTATCGGCGATCTCTTTCATAGCCTCTACGGTACTTCTAACCGCTTCGCCGCCTGATTTCGCATCTTCAGCCGCTTTTAAGGCAATCTCCTCGGTAGCGCGAGCATTCTCGGCATTTTTCCGGATGTTGGCCGCCATTTCTTCAATTGAAGAAGAAGCTTCCTCGGCCGCCGCCGCCTGTTCGGCTGCCCCTTGCGACATTTGCTGTGAACTGGCGCTCATCGCCTGACTGCCGGTGGTGACATTGTCACCGGCAAGCCGGATTCGATCAATCAGGATCATCAGATCCTCTCCAACTTTTTTTAATGAGCCACGCAGAGTGTCTTTTTCATCTTTAGGTATAATGGTAAACGTAAGGTCACCTTCGGCCAGTTTTTCCATAGCCGCTACTACTTCAGTTTGTAAATTATCAGCAAAACTGTTTAGAGCAGTGGCCATCTGGCCAATCTCATCTTTACGATTCATCTCCAGACGGTGCTCAAGATGACCTTGGCCCAGTTCATTGAGCATGGCTACGGTTTGCTGCATCGGCCGATTAATCGATTTATTGATGCTTATGCCGAGGACCACACAAATTATCAGTAGCACCACCGCCATCGCGATGACAGTGCTGGTGATCAGTTCAGTCTGCCCCTGGCTGCCGATGATTGTTGCTTGTTCTTCGGCAATGTAAAGAGTTTCCTGATTGGTGTTGATCAGATCGATCATCATGCCGCTGTTGACATCATTGACTTCGGTGAAGATTGCATCAACCTGATCCAGCGCCTGTAGTCCGACCAGGCTGATCTGCATTTCCAGTTTCAGATATATCCAATCACTATACGCAATGTGTTCGTACGATTTGTAATCGATGCTGTCAATAAATTCACCAAAGGCGAAGATGTCTTCTTCGGTGGGGTTCTCACTGACGGCAAAGCGGATTCCGGTGATGCTCGGAGTGTCAGTCATCACCTTTTCTATGATCAGTTGTGGTGAATCGTAATCAAAGCTCTCAATGCTCGGTAAAATCTGGCTGGAAATAGCATTGAGCAGAGTATTGAATGAAGTATCGTAAAGATCGAGAACGATCCCCCTGGATGCATTACTCGCTTCGGTGAGCTTCTCTTCAATAATGTCAAAGTTATTGTTAAGCATTTCCGCGCTAGCAGCATTTTCTATTTGAAGCTTCTCGGTAATTCCGGAAACGATTTTATCGTTGTTGTTTTTTATTCCGAATGCAGAAATCAGGGCTAGACTGATAAATGCGACTACCAGTGTTCCCGAGATCAGCAGAAGTAGTTTTTTTTGTATCCCCATGGCATCCTTCGCTTGTACTACGTATCTTACTGGTAGCATACGTGTAAACTGTAGAGGAACTATCCCTGCGACACCGGCCAGGTGTCACAGGGCGAGAATAATTACCAACTGTAAGTCATCGGGTTGATCTTGCCTTTTTGCATCAGGCCAAGGGAGAAGGCCAGCTTGCCTGAATCAAATGATTGCATATTGGCGCCCTTGCCAAAAGCCTTGCTGTTGGCTAGTGCTGCTTTCTTGATTTTAGTTTGAACAGAAGAGGGTACAGCGTTGGATGCTGTCAGTACATTGTCCGGGTTCTGGGCAATGGAGACGCCAGGCATCAAGGCTGACTGCATTTCAGGGAATTTGCTTTTATTCGCTTCCCACCACCAGTTTTTGACCACAGCACCTTTGGCACGACCTGCTTTAATGGCATTGACAGCAGCGCCATGATTGGCGACACCGAGTACGGCTTTGCCGCCGGTTGCGGCTTTGGCGCTTGATTCACCTGAAGAGGCGCCCATGG
>CBDUUF010000097.1:0-6120 GCA_965370375.1 uncultured Desulfuromonadaceae bacterium | reverse complement strand
CAGGATTACAGCAGTGAGAGGGTTTATGAAACGTGTCTTGATCGGCGACAATCGAGAAGAACTGGTTAGCACCCTTGAATCCTTGTTGAAAAACTGGGGATACCGGGCTATCTCCACGGCAGAACCAGAGACAATGTTGGAGATGCTCAAAGAGCTCAAACCTGACCTGCTGATACTTGGGCCGTACATTATCGAGGATAAAAATGTTGCCACCAAGATAAAAAAGGTCTCAACTCCCTGTATTTACGTCGAAGACCCGGAAAAGAAGTCGGCTAAGCGATCCAAAGACGATGTTATATCCTATCCGGTTGATGTTTTCGAACTATTCTCGCTGGTTCAGGGTTACCTGGAAAAAATTCCCCGGCGAAATATCCGTTTGAATGTGAAGATGCCCAGCCTCTACTACAAAGGTACAGAAACCTGCATTGCTGAAGTCCTCAGTCTGAGCCCGGAAGGGTTGTTTCTTAAGATAGGTTCTAAAATTGAGGGGATTGACGATATTCGTCTGGTCCTGCCGTTGCTCGGCATGCAAACGGAGTTGGAGATTATGGGGCGCATCGTCTATCGGGTTGAGCCGACCCCGGAAAACAATTATATGCAGGGGATGGGGATAGAATTCACCGAAATGGATGCAGAGACGATGCACACCCTCGAACAGTATGTCGAAGGGTTGCTGTTCCATGAACTGAATGCACGTCAATCATCCAGAAACACACTGAACACCGATCATCTGCGCAAGCACAGCGGCGAGCCGGTCCTGCAACTGACACCGGCAGGTTATGCCTGACTATTGTTCGACTACCAGCTCTTTGTAGAAACTCTCACCAGTCTCAAACTCAAGTGCAAACAACTCGGCAATTGTCGCCGCTACATCACTGAAGCTCTGCCTGACACCAAGCTCTTCCGGATTAACCATCCGCATGTGCCATGCAAGCAACGGGACATACTCCCGGGTGTGATCAGTGCCGGAAATCAGCGGATCACAACCGTGGTCAGCGGTCAAGATAAGTAAATCGTCCTGTTCCATCCGCAGCATTATCTCCGGCAGCCACTGATCAAATTCTTCAAGCGAACGGGCAAAGCCTGCGCAATCGAGGCGATGACCATACAACATGTCAAAATCGACCAGATTGGCAAACAGCAAGCCAGGCTCATGATCAGATAAAGCAGTCAATAATTGTTGAATACCATCAATATTGTTTGCCGTCGAGATCGAATCAGTGATCCCGTTACCGGCAAAAATATCACTGATTTTACCAATACCGGTCACTCTCAGACCAACCTCAACCAATCGATCAAGCAACGTTGGAAACTCCGGCGGGATAGCAAAGTCGTGTCGGCCACTGGTCCGGCGAAAGTCATCAGCAGATGATCCGATAAAAGGCCGAGCGATAACCCGGCCAACCCGGTACGGGTCAAGAATTTTTCGGGTTTTACGGCATATAGCGTAAAGTTCTTCAGGTGGAATCACAGCTTCATGCGCGGCGATCTGAAACACCGAATCGGCGCTGGTGTAAACAATCGGCCGACCGCTGGCGACATGTTCCTCGCCGAGTTCCCGGATGATATCAGTACCGCTGGCAACGACGTTACCAAGCGGTTCAAGCCCGGTAACTGCTTGAAACTCATTCAAAATTTGTTTAGAGAAACCGTGCGGATAGGTAGCAGCCGGCTCGGTTGTCACCAGACCGGCCAACTCCCAATGGCCACTGGTGGTGTCTTTGCCGAGTGACAATTCCGCCATTTTCCCCCAGGCAGCCAGCGGCTTGTCAGTCGGCGCGACACCTGGTAATCCAGTAATATTTCCGAGTCCGAGCCGTTGCAGATTCGGCAGCGACAGACCACCGGTCTGCTCGGCCACGTGCAACAAGGTGTGCGCGCCCTGATCCTGAAAAAGTTCTGCGTCCGGCAATTCGCCGACACCGACACCATCGAGCACAATAAGACTCACCCGGCGTAAACTCATCGGTTACTCACTTGCCATTGCCGGACAATTGTCACCCCGGCACTGCTACCGATTCGGGTCGCCCCGGCCGCAAGCATCGCCTGACAACTTGGCCAGTCACGAATACCACCAGCGGCTTTGACGTTGATGCGGCCGTTAGCGGTCTGAGACAGAAGCTGGACATCTTCAATCGTCGCGCCCGAGGCGGCAAAGCCGGTCGATGTTTTCACGTACGCGGCACCGGCAGTCACAACCGACTCGGTCAACGCTCTCTTGATCTCAAGGTCAAAATTACAGCATTCTATAATAACCTTCACTGCTGCACCTTCGGCGACATTTACGACCGCACGAATATCCGCTTCGACCGCAGATAAGTCACCGGCAGCAGCGGCGCCCAACTGAATCACCATATCGATCTCGGTAGCGCCGTTCGCAATCGCCTGTTGGGTCTGAAAGCGTTTTACTGCCGTCGGCTCGTAGCCGAGAGGGAAGCCGACCACCGTCGCCACCTGCACGTCGGAGCCGTAAAGCAGGCTGCTCGCCTGAGCGACAAACAGCGGCGGGATGCAGACTGCGGCAAAGCCATACTCAACCGCTTCTTCACACAAAATCTCGATCTCGGCCAGCGTAGCTGTCGCCTTGAGCAAGGTGTGATCGATAGCCGTCATCGGCCCGGTCTGCGGCCAGTCGACCTGGCCCATCGAGGCCGGGTCAGCTCCGGTAGTCTGCGTTGATTTTGATATAGTCATAGGTCAGATCTGAGGTGTAGTAATCGTATTCAGCGTCGCCGAGATGCAGATCGATGGTTATGGTAAACTCCGGTTGCCGCATGATCGCAGTCGCTGCGGCCTCCAGCTCACCGCCGGTACCGAGACCCTTTTTCACCAGCGCCATATCACCGACCAGAATATCGATCCGGTCAGGATCTACGTCAGCGTCTGAATAACCAACCGCCGCAATGATCCGCCCCCAGTTAGCATCTTCACCAAACAGCGCGGTCTTGACCAGACTAGAAGTCGCTACACTGCATGCAGCACTTTTGGCATCTGCTTCAGTTACCGCGCCACGCACTACAATCCTGACCAGCTTGGTTGCTCCTTCACCATCGCTGACGATCATCTTGGCCAGATCAAGCAGCACTTCATCGAGTAGCCGACAGAACTCCTCCGCTTCGGGGCTGTCGGAATCAAGTTCACTCGCCCCGGACGCACCGTTAGCCAGCAGCAACACCATATCATTGGTCGAAGTGTCACGATCTACAGTGATCCGATTGAACGATTTATCAACCGACCGCCGCACCGCCGCATCGGCAAACTCCGGAGAGAGCGCCGCATCGGTCATGACAAACGCCAGCATAGTCGCCATATTCGGATGAATCATGCCTGCCCCTTTGGCCAGAGCAAGCACCGTGTACTCCTTGTCATCGACCGAACCATAGGCCGCGCTGATCTTGGCGAATGAATCGGTGGTCATAATAGCTTCGGCGACCAGACCGGCGTTAGCGGGCGCAAGTGCTGCAACCAAAGCCGGCATGGCAGCTACAATTTTCCCGGTCTCCAGCTTAAGGCCGATCACTCCGGTTGAAGCGACCACCACCTGCTCCGGATCCAGCTCAAGTACTCCAGCAACCAGATCGCCGCAGACTCTGGCGTCATCCAGGCCGGCCTGTCCGGTACAGGCATTGGCGTTGCCGCTGTTGACCAGTACCGCCTGACAAGCTCCGGCACGAACCCGGGGCGCCGACAATATGACCGGTGCAGCCAGAACCTTATTGGTGGTAAAGACACCAGCACTGACCGCCGGTCTGTCGGAGACGATCATACCTAAATCCGGAGTTCCAGATGTTTTAAGGCCTGCGGCCACAGCCGCAAACCGAAAACCTTTGACTGATAATTTATCTGTCATTATTCTGCACTTTCCTGCAGGTGTTTACATTGCACCGGCAACACGATAGAGAAAGCCGTCCCCTCGTCGCCACTATTATCCAAAAGAATCTCGCCACCCATCGTTTCAACAACTGTCTTGCAAAGGGTCAGGCCGATACCGACACCGGTCGGCTTATCGGTATTCAGATCGCCCAATTGATTATACGGGACAAAAATCGTGTCAGCCGCCTCATCCGGTATCCTGGCGCCGTCATTATAAATCCGGATACAGACCTTTTCCGGAGCATCCGGCAGCACATCGGCCGAGATCGAGATCAGGCCATCCGGCCGGTTGAACTTAATCGCATTATCAATCAGCGCTTCCAGTACGCCACGCAACTTTTCAGCATCATTCAGCAGCTCAGGCAAGTCCCGCGCTACCCAGAGGTTAAAGCTGAGTTGGTTTTTTTCAATCTGGTCGACAAAACCGTGCAACGCTTCGCTGCACAGTGTATGAAAATCAAACGGTGCCAAACGCCAGGTTGTCGTACCGGAGTCGAGAGAAAACAGCAACATCATCTCGCTGATCAGCCGCTCCATTTTTAGACTGCCGTCCTGCACTTTGCCCATGTAATCGAGCAGATCGCTTTCGCTGATCAGTTCTCGATGGTTCAGGATCAGATCCGAAAAACCAATAACAGTAGTCAACGGTGTGCGCAACTCGTGTGACAGGTTGCAGACCAGCCGTGTCCGGACCCGATTCAGCGTATCGAGGCGGTTGGCCTCGTACTTCAACCGGTTGACCAGATCGAGGTTTTCGATCGCCAGGGCCGCCTGATGCACCACCGAAGCCAGGAAATACTGATCGGTAGCCGAAAAAGTGGCGCCATCACTTTTATTATTGACGTTAAGGACGCCGATCACCTTGTCGTGGGATTTAAGCGGCAGAGAGAGGGCTGAACCGGTTGAATACTGACCCTTATCACCGACCGGAGCGAAGCGCCCGTCATCCTGCATGTCACCCAGCAGCAACGGTTCGCCGGTTTTAAACACATGCCCGGCGACACTGCCGCCAACCACAATCTTGGTACCGGAAACCACCTTCTCCGGTAGCCCCCGTGACGCCCTGATGGTTAAGTAACCTTCTTCTTCAGCCAACATCAATGATGCCGTCTCAACGTTGACCGCTTCAACGACATAATCGAGAATCCGCTCCAGCAACGATTCGATATCAGCCTCGCCGCTCGCGGTTTCACCAACCTCGCGCAACAGAACCAAATCAGCAAACTGGCGCTCGGACTCCTCGCGCTGGCGTCTTGCCTTAACACTCTGCTTGAATACACCTATCGCCCGTTTAACCGCTTGACCGAGTTCTTCATCAGAGAATGGTTTGACCAGATAATCGAGCGCCCCGTCACGAAAAACCTGACGGGCAGCGTCAAAGTCATGATGTGAGGAGACAATTATTACCGGCAGATCAGGCTGCAGACGCTTGATTAACTTGAGCACGTCCTGGCCGGACATGTCGGGCATTTCAATGTCGGTCAAAACAGCAGAAACCGCATAGCGGTTAATCAACGCTTCAACCTGTTTACCGGACGCTGCCTCAACGACAATATACGACTCTTTCTCCAGGATATCCTTGATAACCTGCCTGAAGAAAGGCTCGTCGTCGACCACCAGTATGGTCGGATTCATGTTAACGTTTCCGGATTTATCCATCTGTTTATAAGGATACCTTTAACCGTTGCGGCCACAACATTTTTTGAATTTTTTACCACTACCGCACGGACAGGGGTCATTCCGCCCGACCCGCTCTTCGCGCACCACGGTCTTCCCCTTCTGCGGACCGGCACTATGCCGCTCGAGAAAATCCTTTTTACGGCGTTGTTCCTCTTCCATCCGGGCAACATCTTCATCACGGGCCAACTGAATCCGGAACAGTTTCTGTATAATCTCCTGGCGCACCCGATCCATCATTTCCATAAACAGGTTGTACGCCTCACGCTTGTACTCTTCCTTCGGATTCTTCTGCCCGTAGCTGCGCAGGCCGATCCCTTCCTTCAGGTGGTCAATACCGAGCAGATGCCCCTTCCACTGCGCATCGATCGTCTGCAGCAACAGGACCTTGAGCAGGCTCTCCATGACCGGAGTCGAGAATTCCGCCTCCTTGGCCAGCAGTCGCGACTGCGCCTGTTCCTTGAGCGACGCTTCCAGCTCTTCAGCCTTCAGATTCGGGGTTGTAGCATCAGGCAATTCCGGTTCAATATTAAACTGGGCGAGAAAATCGTCGTAGAGACTGCTCCAGTT
>CBDUUF010000096.1:0-6131 GCA_965370375.1 uncultured Desulfuromonadaceae bacterium | reverse complement strand
CGAATCTATCGGACGGTCGATTCGGTACTGTTATTCATTATCATGACACACTCCTCTGGGTTGATTTCTACCTTGGAGAATCGCATGAATCCTGGTGAGTGGAGCGTATCAAGCCTCATGACTTACAAGACAAAATTATTCTGGAGTTTTGTTTTCGTCAGGGAAATTCGTAAACCAGCCATCCGCCCCCATCCGAAGAAGATTATTTTGTTGTGAACTATCATCAACCGTCCACGGGAATACTACCAGCCCTTCACGGTGACACTTTTTGATCAGTATCCGGTTCACATGCTGCGCAGGTGGATGAAAGCTTTCAGCCTGACAACCAATGGCACGTTGCAGAGCGACACGCCAGAAGCGCGAATCGATCAAAAAACCGATCGGCAGTTCTGGCGACCATTGACGCATTGCCAACAGCAGGTCATGCCGAAACGAAGAAACCAGAACACGCGCATCTGGAAATTCGGTCAGCAGATCAAGGACAGCGCGACCAGCCTCTGGTGATTTGATTTCGATATTCAGGCGCAGACGGTCTTCTGCCCAGCCAAGGACACCCGCCAGGGTAGGCACCGGCTCACCACAAAATTCTGGCGCAAACCAGCTACCGGCATCCAGCTCCAGCAATTCACATAACGAAACACCGGTCACCGCCCCATAGCCATCAGTAGTGCGCTCAAGCGTCTCATCATGTATTACCACCGGCACACCATCACGACTCAAATGAACATCGAGCTCGATACCATCAGCGCCACACTGTTCGGCCAAGGCAAACGCAGTCATGGTGTTTTCCGGAGCAAGTCCCGAGGCTCCGCGATGTGCCCAGATAAAGTTTTTTTGTTGCATAATGCTCCTGAACTGCATAAATCAAAATTTATTCAACATTACCCGGAACAGAAGCTACGATAGCGCTATAGAGATCCGTGTGACAACTCAAAAATATTGTTTTTTACTACAGATCCGTGCCATCATACCGACCGTTGATCACAGCAAACAATGGAGGCTTTTAATGGATCGAAATCTCGCCCTCGAACTGACACGTGTAACTGAAGCTGCCGCGCTCGCCTGCGGTCGCTGGGTTGGCAAAGGCGATAAAATTGCCGCAGATGACGCCGCAACCGAAGCGATGCGTCGCACGCTTGATTCACTCGACATCAGTGGAACCGTGGTTATCGGTGAAGGCGAAATGGATGAGGCCCCGATGCTCTACATCGGCGAAAAGCTCGGCAAAAACACCGGAACGGAGGTCGACATCGCTGTCGATCCGCTGGAAGGGACTACCATCTGTTCAAAAGGGATGAACGGTGCCATTGCGACCATAGCCCTGGCACCACGGGGCGGGTTTCTGCACGCACCCGACATGTATATGCAAAAGATCGCCACCGGGCCACAAGCCAAGGGTGTTATCGATATCAACCTTTCCCCTTCCGAGAATCTGAAGCGCATCGCCGAAGCCAAATCATGCTACATAGAGGATCTGACCGTAGTTGTGCTCGACCGGCCACGTCACGATGCAGTTGTTGATGAGATTCGTCAGGCCGGAGCCCGCATCCACCTGATTATGGATGGTGATGTTGCCTCGGCAGCCGCAACCGCTTTGCCCGACAGCGGGATCGATATGATGCTGGGCGTCGGCGGTGCCCCGGAAGGTGTTCTGGCGGCGGCAGCCTTAAAGTGCATGGGTGGTGATATGCAGGGCCGCCTGGTATTCAAGACCCAGGAAGAGCGTGATCGGGCGACGACTATGGGCATTACCGACTTTGATAAAGTTTACAATTGCGAAGAGATGGCTGGCGGCGATGTCGTATTTGCTGCGACCGGCGTCACCAATGGCGACCTGCTGCAGGGAGTTCGTTATTTCTCCGGCGGCGCCGAAACCCACTCCGTCGTTATGCGCTCAAAAAGCCGGACAGTCCGCTTTATCAAAGCGCAACATCAATTCGACTACAAGCCGGTCTATTAAGCTTCATATAACTTGTGTTAAGCCAACGCTGGATTTCAACTTGTCAAGCGTTGTGTGAATTGCTAGTATCCAGAATTTAATAGCATTTATTGAATCTGATCAAGAAGAGGAGTCTTATGGCGATCATCACGATTTCACGTGAAATGGGCAGCGGCGGAATTCCCATCGCGCACCGATCTGCGGAAGAACTCGGTTACACGCTGGTTGATGGCTCTACCCTGAAAAACATGGCTGAAGAATACGGCTTGTCCGAAGAGGCCTTTGAGCATGCCGACGAAAAGCCCCCGGCATTTGTCGACGGTGAAGATGTCCAGCATCTGCTCGATCTCCACCTGATTGAACTAATGGTTCTCGACTTTGCCCTGAAGGGAAATGTTGTCATATACGGCCGCGCCGGCGAAGATCTGCTCAAGGGGATCCAGAGTGTTCTTCGTGTTCGGGTTATCGCCCCGTTTGAGGACCGAGTTGAACGCTGGTCTGAGCGCGAGTGGTTGGACCCTGATCTCGCCCGCCTGATGGTTCGCAAAAGCGACCAGCAGCGCGCCGGTTTTATCCGCTATTATTTCGACCGTGAATGGGGTAACCCGGTACATTATGATCTGGTTATCAACACTGAGCGGTTGTCGGAAGACAAAGCGGTTGAATTGATTTGCAGCGGTGTAAACGATAGTAACCTGGTCGAGGAAAAAGGCAACGCCAAGAAGATCTTGTCCGATCTTATCATGGGCAAGAAAGCCGAAATAGCCGTCCTCTCACTTAATGAATTCGATTGCGAGCACCTGGTGATCAATGCCACCGGGAATACGGTCACCGTATCCGGCCATGTGCACAGCAAGGAAGAACATAAAAGCGTGCTGGATGCTGTCAACACGGTCGATGGCATTGCGCAGGTAGACGACCAGCTTTCGATTATCGGTTTCCGCAATGTCCCTAACGACCACTAGCAGCCAGTTTATTGATTGTCCGACAGGCTGCTAGGGATGTGCAACAACATACTTGAAACAAAAATGCCGGCTGACTGCCGGCTTTTTTGTGCCCGCAAGTCTGGCAAAAACATGGCGAAACAGAGAATTGCATGTTAGACTATGTGCTTGAACTTACAGCTTGCACAGGAGGTTTTTCAGACCATGGCAGGACACAGTAAATGGGCCAACATCAAGCATCGTAAAGGTGCCCAGGATGCCAAGCGTGGCAAGATATTCACTAAACTTATTAAGGAAATTACCGTCGCCGCCAAGATCGGTGGTGCTGATCTTGATAGCAACTCGCGTCTTCGGCTGGCGGTCGATAAAGGCAAACAGGCCAACATGCCGAAAGACAATATTGACCGGGCGATCAAAAAAGGCACCGGCGACCTTGACGGCGTCGTCTATGAAGAAGGGCTGTTTGAAGGTTATGGGCCAGGCGGCGTCGCCGTGATTGTCGAATTCATGACCGACAACCGCACCCGCACCGTCGCTGATGTGCGTCACACCTTCGCCAAACATAACGGTAATTTAGGCGTCAGCGGTTCTGTCGCCTTCATGTTTGACCGCAAGGGGTTGATCTCCCTCTCCCGCGATAATGATTTCGACACCGTCTTCGAAGCGGCGCTGGAAGCTGGCGCCGAGGATGTCAAGGATGAAGGAGATGTATTCGAGATCATCACCGATCCGACCGACTTTATCGAAGTCCGCGAAGCGCTGGTAGCCGCCGGCCTGAACTTTGAGACCGCTGAAATCACGATGATCCCACAGACAGTGACTGATCTGGAAGGGAAACATGCAGAACAGATGCTCAAATTGATGGACAAACTCGAAGACAACGATGACGTGCAGAATGTCTACGCCAACTTCGATATTTCTGAAGAGGAAATCGGCCGGATTTTGGGTTAACCCCCCGGCCGAATTACGCTATGCAAATTCTCGGCATTGATCCGGGGTCAAGAGCGACCGGCTATGGCCTGATTCGCCTCGATGGGAATCGACTGCAGCATATCGACAACGGTGTGATCCGGCCACCGGAAAAAGCTGATCTGGCGCAACGGCTGCTGCATATCCACCAGGGGCTGCAAGCTGTTATCAATCAATACGCTCCAGACTGTTCAGCGATCGAGCAGATTTTTATGGCCAAGAATGCCCAATCGGCACTCAAACTCGGCCAGGCCCGTGGCGTCGCCATGTTGGCGGCAGCGGCGGCTGGTCTCGATGTCGCTGAATACAGCCCGCTGCAGATCAAAAGTGCCGTTGTCGGCTATGGCCGGGCCAGTAAAAGCCAGGTACAGCAGATGGTCAAAGCTTTATTGAACTTACCTGAGATCGCCCAGGAAGACGCTTCCGATGCGCTGGCTATCGCAATTTGCCACGCTCACACCGGCACTCTGAACACCAAGCTGACTACACAGGGTCGGCAGACCAACCGAAGGTTGAAAAAATGATCGCTCTGTTAAATGGTCAAATAGCATATAAATCTCTGGATCACGTAATTCTCGACGTCGGCGGAGTCGGCTACCGGCTGCTGGTGCCGCTGTCGACCTATTACTCTTTGCCGGACGATGGTCAGGCTCGACTGCATGTCCACACCCATGTCCGTGAGGATGCGATACAGCTGTTCGGCTTCAGCAGCAGTGAAGAGAAAGAAATCTTCTCGATCCTGATCTCGGTTTCCGGGGTCGGCCCTAAGCTGGCCATCAATATTCTTTCACATATACCAACGGCTGAACTGGCGACTGCGTTGACTAACAGTGACATTGCCCGTCTCTCCTCATTACCTGGCATCGGCAAGAAGACCGCTGAACGCCTCTCTCTGGAGCTCAAAGACAAGGTCGCACCTTATGTCATGGCTGACGGTGCAGAGAGTCATGGCAGCGCGGCAACAACCTCCAACCTGCTCGATGATCTGCTTTCGGCGCTGATTAATCTTGGATATAAAGAGAACACGGCTCGCAAAGCTCTTGAATCAATGGAGATTGCTCCGGACGTCCCGCTTGAAGCCACCTTGAAAGCTGCGCTTAAGCTGCTTGGGAAATAGACCATTATGACCGATCGCCTGATTTCAGCTACCCCCGACCGCGATGATGACCAATTTGAGGTCTCACTGCGGCCGCGGACGCTGGCGGAATATGTCGGCCAGTCAAAAGCCAAAGAGAATCTACAGATTTTTATTGATGCCGCCCGTGGCCGCAATGAAGCGCTGGATCATGTCCTGTTCTACGGCCCACCTGGTCTCGGCAAAACCACCCTGGCTAACATTGTCGCTATTGAGATGGGGGTCAGCATCAAGAGCACTTCTGGTCCGGTTATCGAGAAACCAGGTGATCTGGCTGCAGTCCTGACCAATCTTGAAGAGGGCGACGTCCTGTTTATCGACGAAATACACCGCCTCTCACCGGTGGTTGAAGAAATCCTCTATCCGGCCATGGAGGATTATCAACTCGATATCATGATTGGCCAGGGCCCTTCGGCTCGAACTATCAAGCTCGATATCCCACACTTTACCCTGGTCGGGGCCACAACCCGGGCCGGGCTGCTCTCCTCACCACTACGTGATCGGTTCGGCGTCATCTCCAGGCTTGAGTTTTATTCAAATGCAGAACTCGCCATTATCGTTGAACGTAGCGCCAGTCTGCTCGGCATCGAAACGACCAAGGAAGGGGCCGCAGAAATTGCCCGACGCAGCCGGGGTACGCCCCGCATTGCCAACCGCCTGTTACGCCGGGTTCGCGATTTTGCGCAAGTTGAAGGTAGCGGCAACGTCACCCAGGAAGTGGCTGACAGCTCCCTGTTGCGGATGGAAGTCGACGCCAAGGGGTTCGATCACATGGACCGACTCCTGATGCTGACGATACTGGACAAGTTCAATGGTGGCCCGGTCGGGCTCGATACGCTGGCAGCTGCTATCGGCGAAGAACGCGACACCATAGAGGATGTCATCGAGCCGTTCCTGATTCAGCAGGGGTATCTGAACCGAACCCCGCGCGGCCGCATGGCAACCCAACTGGCTATTAAGCATTTCGACCGGCCATTGCCAACCGGTCAGGATGATCTGTTTTCGGGGGGAGACAAAAGAGATGCGTGAGAGAAGACACGCTTATACAGAACATATCCGGATCACGTTAACCGGCAAAATCACAGCAACCTATCTGTTGCTGGTATTTTTCAGCTTGATTGCAAGTGGTTACGCTCTGAATAGT
>CBDUUF010000095.1:0-6157 GCA_965370375.1 uncultured Desulfuromonadaceae bacterium | reverse complement strand
AAAAAATGCCTTTATCCTGGCGGATGGCATCTCGAATACGCTACAGGGGCAGGTTCTATATGCTAATAGCTAGTTGCCCCGGGCTCGTTTGGAGCCCTTTCTACAGGTGGCAACTGGAGTGAAAGGCTTTGTCATTTCGAACGACAGAGAGAAATCTCGGGTTAAGTGGTTTAAAAGAAAAACAACCAACCAGATCTCTCCCTCTGGTCGAGATGACAAACCAACCCGCGCAAAGCCGCTATTTATCTGCGTTACTGCCCGACATCGGACCTGATGTCGACGGATGTCGGGTGACACACAGTGTCAACTTAACTAAAATCACTGACAAATATTGACTGATATATTACCTGGTTGAAAGGAGTTCACCATGAAACAACTAATGCTGCTGATGATAGGACTGCTGCTGGTCGTTCTTACCGCCTGTACACCGATGATCTACGGCGTTCCACAGGAAACCTGGAACGGCATGAATGCAGATCAACGTACTGTAACAATTAATATCTACCAGGAACGTCAACGCGCCCGACAAATTGCGGCTGAAGAACGCGCCCGACAACACGCCATCTATCTTGAAGAACAACGACAGAAAGAAGCAGCTGAAGCCGAAGCTATGCGCTACCGGGTCGAGGCGATCTATCGTGGCGCTGGCAACTACGGTGACCTGCTCCGCGTCCGGGTGGAGAATGGTACCGCTAATTTCCGTGGTCAGGTGCGTCAGTACGACTCGATTGCGTTCCAGATTGCCAAAGGTGAAATCAAAGAAGTAATGATTGCCACCACTAAGAATCGCCGGGTTATTCTCAACGCCTATTACGATGGAGCTACCCTCTATCTCGATGGCAACAAAAACAGCAAAAAATCACGCATGTCAAAACTGCTCTACGATAAACGCTGGCAACATGGCCTGACCTACACCGATATTTACACCAACAATAAAGCCAAGCTTAAAGGTGCCGAAGTTACAGTTGAGATTGTCGGCGGTATGCGCAATGGCGTCCGTTACCCATCTTCTGGAACAACCACTATTATTATCAAAGAAAAGCCATCGAAAGTCATTGTTATCGACTACACCCACAAGGTGACAAAGCAACAGCGACAGCGGCAAGAGCAACTGAAGAAAGAGCGCCGATCGATTGAGAAACAGCGCAAAGCGCTGGCCAGGGAACAGGCCCAGTTCGAAGTCGAGCAACTGGCACTGGCAAAAGAACGTGCAGAGCTGGATAAAAAACGTGCCCGGATCAAGCAGATGAAAAATGACACGGCCCGCGACAAGAAACAGGCAAGCAAGGAGAAGCAAAAAGCCGCTCAAGAGCGTGAGCTGGCTGTGAAGGAATTGGAAAAGGCTGTAGAAGATACAGAGAAAAAGGTCGCGAAAAAGGAAACGGTTGTCGCGAAAAAAGAGGCAAAAGTTAAAGAGAAGAAAAAGCAGGTAAAGGAACAGGAACAAGTGGTCGCAAAGGAAGAGCAAGAACTCGACAAGGAAATAAAAGAGCAGAAGAAAGCGATTGAAAAAGCACAGAAAAATGAGAAAAAGCAGACAAGACATAAAGAGGACGATTTAAGCTGAGACTACCACGTGAGCCGCACATTTGTGCGGCTCACATTTCCATCGTAAATTCAAACGCATACTTGCTTTTTGTGAAAAATGTAGGACAATTATCCGAGTACGAAACAATCCTCCATACCAAGTCAGGCCGTCAAAAATGATCGAGTTTATACAACAGTTCAATCCTGTCACCCAGGCATTCATTGCCACGCTCTTTACCTGGGGCGTCACGGCCGCCGGTGCCTCGCTGGTTTTTTTCACTAAAGCAGTAGACCGAAAAGTCCTGGATTGCATGCTCGGCTTTGCTGCCGGGGTGATGATTGCTGCTAGTTTCTGGTCGCTGCTGGCTCCGGGTATAGAGATGGCAGAGCAGTTGGGACATATCCCGTGGCTAACCGCAGCTATCGGTTTTATGTCGGGCGGGATTTTTATGCGACTGACCGACCGGTTCCTGCCACACCTGCATCCCGGCTTGAGTATTGACAAAAGTGAAGGGGTAAAGACCTCCTGGCAACGCAGCACCCTGCTGGTTCTGGCCATTACCCTGCACAATATCCCTGAGGGGTTGGCAATAGGGGTCGCTTTTGGTGCCGTAGCTGCCGGCCTCCCTTCGGCGACGATTGGTGGTGCAGTTGCTTTGGCTATCGGTATCGGCATCCAGAATTTCCCGGAAGGGACGGCCGTATCAGTCCCGTTGCACAGAGAAGGAATGTCGAAGTCAAAAAGTTTTTTCATGGGTCAGGCTTCCGGTATAGTTGAACCGATCGCCGGTGTGCTCGGTGCGCTGTTTGTCCTGAACATGCAGGGTATCTTGCCCTACGCACTCTGCTTTGCTGCGGGTGCGATGATTTTTGTCGTGGTTGAAGAGTTGATTCCTGAATCGCAGAGCAACTATAAAAATATCGATATTGTTACCATGGCAACCATGGTCGGGTTTACGGTAATGATGGTTCTCGATGTGGCTTTGGGGTAATCGCTCGGGATAACTCGATTGCGTTAAATAACAAAAAAAGGGCTCAGCTGACTAGCTGAGCCCTTTTTTACTGGTTTGAAAAATAGTATCAGTTAACCGGCAACATTTTAGTTGTCTTGACCTGCTTTTTCCAGTCAGCACTTCCAGCATATTTTTGAGCTTCGAGAATAACTGGATGCGCGCTGTTTTTCTTATCAAACACCAATCCAAGTTGCACACCGGATGAAAAGCTTTTTACCTTAAGTAGATTAAATTTGGTGAAATTAGGTTCAGCACCAAAGGCAATAGCGTACCGACCTTGTGCGGAGGTAAGAAACTTGACTACTTCATGATCCTTTTTGAAGGTCTTATCAAACCGGGCCGATTTAAAAGAAGGATAGTCTGCCTTCAGTACCTTGAACAAGGCTTCAGTAGATTCCCTGCCGACCAGAACAATCTTTGCATCCGGGCCACCAACTTTTGACCAGTTGGTTATCTTGCGGGTAAAAATCTGTTCAACCTGAGCCATGGTCAGAGATGACACCTTGACCTCTAACCCCTTGGCAAAGGCAATCGGAACTTTGGCCAGAAAGATCTCTTCCTTACCCAGAGCCGACTCATCTGCATTAAGCGGGCGCCCGGTGCGACCAAACAGAAACGAATCAGAATTCTGAATACCACCCTTGTGCTTGACTGATCGTTCCATGATCGTGAAGCGGTAATCAGCACAGACCGGTAGTTTGGAAAAATCTTTAAAAAACAAATCAACTATCTTGGTAGAAGGACCGGCACCGGCTACGATCTGGCTTTCGATTGCAAAGACGGGATTGACCAGACAAACAAAGAGTACGGCAAATAGAAAAAGAGAAAACTTTTTACTCATGACTACCTCCTGTTTAGGTTTTCATTTAAGTTAATACTTAGCAATTTACTATTATTCAGTATTAATGTAAAGCTTCTGAAAATAAACCTATTGCAACCGGTCGTTATTCACATGGCTGCCAGCACCATCCACGCAATTGTCTGATAACGCACATATTTGCCAATTGTGACCAAAACAGCATAATGCAGGAGGGGTACACGCATCAGGCCACCGACCAGACAGAGCGGATCACCGACGATTGGTACCCATGAGAGCAACAGCGACCAGACCCCGTAACGGGCATAAAATCGCTCAGCCTGTTCGCGCCGTGATGGACCGATACGCAGGACTCGTTCAATCAGCCATGGCCCTCCCCAAACGCCTATAGCATAGGTAGTCAGAGCGCCGAGACTGTTGCCAACCGTTGCCACAGCGACAGCAACAACCGGATCATGCCCCACCAGCAACAAAGTCGCGAGCATCCATTCACTACCGAGTGGCAATATCGTCGCGGCTAAAAAGGCGAGGAGAAACAGCCCGGGATAACCTAGTTCCAGTATAAAAGTTTCCATTGCCGCCAAGGGTAACGGCGCCAACAGTTGCTGTCAATCACAACCGCTGCCAGCAATTGACAGCCGACATAAAACCGGTCAAACTGCCTGGTACCGTGTAAACCATAAACTATCGCATCTTGCTGGTTATTTGGCATGCCAGCTGCGTTGCGACTTCAATTGCATAGCGGTGCTATGCGCAGTCAGTCGCGCCTTGCTGGCACAACAAATCCCAGCGCAATTTTGCGATACCTTATGATGTACAAGGCACTAGAAGCCAGAACACGACTGCCAGAGGATGATTAAGTGACCCAGAACGAACCCGAACAGAATTTTCTACCGACCAACCGTAAAGCGATGGAGCAACGTGGCTGGAGTGAACTCGATGTGTTGTTCATCAGCGGTGATGCCTATATCGACCACCCGGCCTTCGGCACACCGCTTCTGGCGCGACTGCTCGAAGCCGAGGGCTACCGGGTCGGCATCCTTGCTCAACCTGATTGGCGTGATCCGGAAGCATTACGCGTCATGGGCCGTCCGCGACTGTTCGCCGCGATCTCGGCCGGGGCGATGGATTCGATGGTCAATCACTACACGGCGGCAAAAAAACTGCGCCGTGACGATGCCTATACCCCAGGTGGCCGCGCCGGTTCCCGGCCGAATCGGGCGGTGATCGCCTACACGGCAGCGGTCAAAGGTGCGTTCAAAAAACTGCCGACAGTGATCGGCGGTATCGAGGCAAGTCTGCGCCGCCTGGCACATTATGATTACTGGAGCGACTCGGTCCGCCGGTCGGTGCTGGTCGACAGCAAGGCCGACCTGCTGCTGTTCGGCATGGCCGAGGCCGCCCTGCTCGAGCTGGCCCGACGCCTGGCCGCAGGTCAGCCGATCAACACCGTCCGCGACCTGCCGGGGACGGCATATATTACTGCCGACAGGCCAGACGACGCGATCATGCTGCCGGCCTTTGAAGAGGTCAGTAACGACACACTGGCTTACAACGAAGCGTTCAAACTCGCTGCACAGCAGACCAACCCGCACACAGCCCGACAACTGGCGCAGCCGCATGGCAACCGCTTCGTACTGGTCAACCGGCCGACAATGCCGTTGAGCGAGGCGGAACTCGACCGCATCTACGCCCTACCATTCTGCCGCCGACCACATCCGGACTATCAGGAAAAGATTCCGGCCTACGAGCAGATCCGCTTCTCGATCACCAGCCACCGCGGCTGCTTCGGTGGTTGTGCCTTCTGCGCCATTACCCACCACCAGGGGAAAACTATCCAGTCGCGCTCACCGGCTTCGGTGCAGCAGGAGGTTGACCGGCTGACCCGACATCCTGATTTCAAAGGGACGGTAACCGATGTCGGCGGCCCGACCGCCAACATGTACCGCCTCGGCTGCAACAACCCGCAAGCTGAGCAGCAATGTCAGCGCAGCAGCTGCCTGTTCCCCGAAGTCTGTCGCAATCTGCGCACCGTTGATCCGGCCGCAACCCGACTGCTCAGCGACCTGCGCCAGCATCCACGGGTCAAGCACCTGTTTATCGCCTCCGGCATCCGCTATGACCTGCTGCCGTTCCAACCTGATTATTTCAACGATCTGCTGCAATACCATGTCGGCGGTCTGCTCAAGATAGCACCTGAAGCCGGCAGTCCCAAAGTCACCCGGGTCATGCACAAGCCGGATCCAGAACAGTTTTCTGACTTTCTCGCCGAATACCGCGAACGGAGCCGAAACCTCGGTCTGCGCCAGGGAGTTGTCCCTTACTTCATCAGCGCCCATCCCGGCTGCACCCTGAATGACATGGTCGACACCGCACTGTTCCTTAAACGCAACCGGCTGCAGGTTGAACAGGTGCAGGAGTTCACCCCGACTCCGGGGAGTCTGTCGACCTGTCTCTATCACACCGGCTGCGATCCGCTGAGCGGCGAAACCGTACATGTGCCACGCTCGGCGACCGAGAAGCGGCTACAGAAGGCGTTGCTGCTCTATCACTTGCCGGAACAGCGCAAAGATGTGCTTGAGGCGTTGCGCCAATGTGGTCGAGAGGATGTGTTGGGGGAATTGTTTCCGGAGCGTATAGCGAAAATTTCTAAGGGTAAGGTTGTGCAGCCTCTGAAGAAGAGGATTCGGCAGGGTAGACATTCTAAACGTAAATAGTTTTTTTATTTTTAGTGCAGAATCTTTTTAGACCGTCGGGACGCGCCCCGACAAGCGCCTTACTTTTTGTCTAAGCGCCAACA
>CBDUUF010000094.1:0-6157 GCA_965370375.1 uncultured Desulfuromonadaceae bacterium | reverse complement strand
CGGCGCAACAGACGATCTCGGCGCAACAGACGATCTCGGCGCAACAGACGATCTCGGCGCAACAGACGATCTCAATGTAACAGAAACACAAAACACGTCAGATGATCAGGATATATCCGAAGCTTTTAGTGCAAATGAAGATTTAGATGTTAATGGAAATGATTTCGGCATATCTGAAGATGAACCTGACAGTTCGTATGCGAGTAAAGCGGTGACAGCTGCAAGTCTTTCCCTGGATGAAGATTTCAGCCTCGGTGATGACACTGCGGCCTTCGCCTCCGGACCTGAAGATGAATTCGGCTTCGAGTTTGATGAAGACCTGGGCGATCTGTCTGAACCAGAGTCTTCTGACATGGGCGACGCAACGAATTTCTCACTTGGCGATGTCCCAGCCGACTTTCCTGACGACAATTCATCTGATTCCGAAGAGCAGTCTTTTACCTTTGAAACCGAACCGGAAAGTTCATCTCAGTCACTCGACGAATTCCCTGACGTCGATTTCACGGAAACTGAATCGACTGGATTTGCGACCAACGACGAGCAGACCGAGGATGACATTTTCGCGCCGGATCCGGATAAATTTGCAGACAACAATTTTCCAGAAAGCACAACAACTGAACCTGATGTCGCCAGCCCGGAGCCGGATCTGAACGCGGACGCCACAACAAGCTTTACCACCTCGTCTGAAGAAACGCCGACCGATAAACCCCAGGAAGACTTTGCCGCAGCTTTTGATGAGATTGAACCATCGCTTTCATCTGAAAGTCTTGATGATATTGCCGCATCGATTCTGAAAGAGCAGGAGGCCTCCGTCTCCACAGAGCCGGAACCTGCACCAGCGCCACAACCGGCATTTGAACCGACACCTGTGCCTGCACCGTCTCCACAACCGACGGCTAAACCAGCAACTATGTTCGCTCGCTGCGAAGGTTGTAATCACAAACTTGCCTACAAAGAAAGTCTCTCCGGAAAACGCGTGCGTTGCCCAGCCTGTCAGGCGGCCTTCAGACTCCCCTGATACAACCTGAGCAAGAACAAAAACAGGCCGACTTGACCGGCCTGTTTTTTTGTTTTTTCTACTTGCCAATAATTTACGCCCCTGCTAGGATTAGCCTTTCCTAATCCTTAAGTAATTGGAGGGCGATCATGGAACTTAAAATTGGTTTCGAATGTACAGAATGTCAAAAAATTTTCCCGCTGGAATTTGACCATGTTATTCCGGGAGAGGAAAGAGCCTGCAGTGAGTGCAATCAATCGGTCGTGTTAACCGATATGACTTTGAGAGATTTTGCCAGCAACTTGCGCCAATACTGTGAGCACTGACAACAAGTTCCGACAGTCACCAACCTTTTCAAAAATCTGGCTACGGTGGGCTGGCCTGTTTAGTCAACGCGAATAACCGACTCGAAAAAATCACGATTCCGATTCTGGTTATTGAATCCGGATAACATCAGGCTGTAGACTCTGGACGCCCGCAGTTCTATTTTCAACTGTTCATGCGCCAGCCGCATTCGTTCCGGATCCGCTGCATAACGTCGCTTTAACAGACTGTATATTCGGGAATAATTTGCAACCAGCGGCAACGCAAAATCTTTACGTCGCGTATGCAGAAACGCCTCCCCGGCCTTACTCTGCCCCAGAACATGTAGATAGAGCGGCCCACAATCGAGCAACTCGTTCATTACAACGCTGTCCAGACCGAGCAAAACATATGATAGTTGTCGCTGAATACGGGTTCTCGTCAACTGTCTCGACTTGACCAAACCGACCAGATCAGCGTAATCAGTCGCCTCGGCAGCCGCCTCCTGCATTCGTCGACCTATTCCAACGTCAACCTGGTAGACACTATCAATATCTCCAGCATCATCTTGCAGAGCATACACCAGCAAACGAAACAGATGCTCCTGTTCGACTGTCATCCCGCCGCGCAAAGCGGCCGACAGAATTGACAATGCTGCCTCTGGCATAAACGCGTGGACAGGTTCACCCTTGGCTACTCGTAAACGGATACCGGTAGCACTGGCCATTTCGTCGGCTACAGTCTCGTCGTGATATCCGGCGCCGATCCGCTTTAATGTCAGCGGCATTACCGGGCTTGCCGTCTCGGCCAGAGCACGCAAATATTCAAGCCCGAGAATATTATTCGGATGCTTTAACGCTTCTTGAACAACCGGGTCCGCTGCGCACTGCGCGGCGACAATCGAACGGGCCTGTGGCCAGGTTTTCCCCTGTCGTAATAGCTTTCGGCTCTCCTGGTCTATCTGAGTTGCATGCTCGTACAGCCATTGTGCGGCGAGCTGTAACTCGACCAGAGAACCTGACTCACTGCCAAAACATACGGCATCAACCTGACATTGTTGCAGACAGGATATGGCTCCATTGGCAAAAACGGGTGCACTGTTACAGGCCCAAGGAAGAGGTAACTCAATCAGCAGATCGACACCGGAATCGAGAGCCATCCTGGCGCGGAACCACTTATCGAGCAGAGCCGGTTCACCGCGCTGCAAAAAATGCCCGCTCATCACAGCAACACAAACATCGGCATCAGCCTGCAATAGACTCTGCTGCAAGTGATATAGATGTCCATTGTGAAACGGATTATATTCGGTAATCAGTCCGACCGTTTTCATGTCAGCACCACCGGCAGTTCACATGCGAGCGTCACCGAGTTTCGAGTAACATACGTCTGAATAGCGAGCGGTTCGACGCCATGCTGTACCGCCTCGCGTAACAGGCGACCGTATTCCGGATCAATCTGATCGGCCGGAGCGAACGTTTTAGCCTCAGCCCGCTGCACCAGAAACAGGATAATACCGCGATACCCCTGAGCTACCGCCGCCATCAATTCTCGCAGATGTTTTTGGCCACGAACCGTTACCGCATCAGGAAAACAGGCGATGGTCGGAGCGCAACATAGCGTGACATTTTTCACCTCGATCAGCACCTTGTTTGCATCTTTCTCCAGGAAAAAATCGATCCGACTTGCTCCGAAACGATATTCCGGTTGCACCCTATACCCCTGCAAGTCAACAACGCTCCCCTGCCGAAGCCCCTCTTCAACCACCCGGTTGGCACGTTGGGTGTTGGTATCGACCCAATGACTGTTTACTTCGATCAATTCCAGAGTGTGCGGATACTTGCGGGATCGGTTATCAGAAAGCGACACCAGCACACGATATCCGGGAATTGCACACTGCATCATGCTACCGGTATTCGGTGTATGCGCAGTAATTTCCTCACCATTTTCAAGCCGGATATCGGCAAGAAAACGCTTGTAGCGGCGCAATAAAATTCCGGATTGTAAAGGAAATGGCAAATTCATCAGCCAAACTCTGAACTGTAAAGGGTGCAAACAACGATCAAGATCTCTTCACGAGGTAACAGCAGCTCATTTATCTTTCTGCTCAGACGGAATCAACGCTAGAAACAGACCGACAATCGCACCGAAGATAGCCCCTGACCAGGGGCCGGAATTGATGAATCATCCACCTTCGACACAACTGCGCACATACCCGGTAATACCCCCAGCGACGGCACCAGCTACCATAAAAATAGAAAATTTATAAAGTTTGGACTTCATCCACAACCTCCGGTTCGACTGGTTTAATCGACTGTCCAGAAATGTTTGTCTGGGGTATAATGAGAGTATAGCAAAAAGGATTTACGTATGCCGACATTAGAAACTATCCGCCGCCATCTTGCCAACCGCACACCAGTTCTTGCAACAGGTTCCGAGCGCCACGCAGCTGTAGCTCTTGTTTTACACCAACATCTAAATCAATTGCAAATGCTGATAATTCACCGAGCTCAACATGACGGCGATCCCTGGTCCGGCGACCTGGCATTTCCTGGCGGCAAAGTCGACTTCGAAGATGCAACAGCGCAGGCAGCAGCAGAACGTGAAACACTGGAAGAGGTAGGATTAAATCTAGTTACCGCTGAATATCTGGGGCAACTGGATGACCTGCCGGGCGCGTTTCTACCGATCAAGATCTCTTGCTTTGTTTACTTTCTGCCCCATCCGGTAACCTTCACCCTCAATCACGAAGTCGCCGACTACGACTGGCTGCCACTCGAACGCTTTCACGAAGCAGCAAGACACCGCCGTATGGCGTTTCCATTTCGTGGTCGTACCATCTCGCAACCGGTTGTCGATCTGATCGATGCTGCGCCTGTGCTCTGGGGCATAACTCACCGATTGGTTGAACAGTTTTTTGAGCTGGTGGAAAGACCGATGCCAAGACCCTGACAAGTTGTAAGCTTAAACTCTGTGGTCGTCTCTGTCATCTCGACCAGAGGGAGAGATCTTGTGTTGTCGGTTAATTCCTCTCCTTGTGCACCATAGCTCCTGTCCGCCGTAGCTTTACGCGAAGGAGGACTGGCGAAAGCGTATGTTCGAAATGACAAACCCTCTTTATTCATCCCCAAACAAAGAGATTCATTAATTCAACAATCACAGCAGCTATCTGTCTTTTTCCTGCTCGGCAAGAAATTTATCCCCCACAAAACCAGGACAAGAACTGCCGCCAGGTTATCGAACAACGACGGCCCATGCTCAACCACTGCCTGGATCTGCCCGACAATGTCCCAACCTGCAAAGGTGTAGAGCAGATCAGTCAAGGCTCCGAGGGCCAGTGAACAGATGGCAATACTGAGCAGGTAAACGATTGTCGTTGCGCGCCCCCAGAAGCGACCGATCAGGGTCAGGGTTGCAGCGTTAGTCGCCGGACCAGCCAAGAGAAACACCAACGCCGCACCGGGTGAGATCCCTTTGAGGATCAGAGCAGCAGCAACCGGTGTTGAAGCAGAAGCGCAAATATAGAGGGGGATACCAATCACCAACATCGCCAGCATCGAGAGGAAGTTGTGTCCCTGCAAGAAAGTAAAAAAATCATCCGGGACCAAATAGCCGATCAATCCGGCTATGGCAACCCCGACCAGCAACCAACCACCGATATCCTTAAGCAGTTCGCCAAAAGCGTAGCCGATACCTTCACGCATCCGTTGCAGCATCTTTGGTTTGGCATCTACCCTATCCTCAACCGGCGTAATTGGAGATTCTGCCTCAATGACGATAGCTGATTCTTCTGGCAACATGTTAATAACCAAACCGGTTATAGTGGCAGTTACAAAAGCAGAAATCGGCCGCAAAACTGTCATTACTGGGTCGAGCAGGGCATAGGTGATGGCGATCGAATCGACACCCGATTCAGGGGTGGAGACGAGGAAGGCGGCTGAGGCACCACGCCCCGCCCCTTGGCGGCGTAAACCGATAGCAGCCGGAATGACACCACAGGAACAGAGTGGCAACGGGATGCCAAACAGAGAGGCCTTGATCACCGAACGCTTGCTGTTGCCACCGAGATGTTTGGCCACCAGCGAATCCGGGATCAACCCTTTTAAAATACCGGCAGCAAAAAATCCGAACAGGATATAGGGAGAGGCTTCAGCCAGGATATTCCAGCAGCTCTGTAAAATTTCGAGAAATATTGACAAGTTATGCACCTTATAAATTTCAGACGGTGGTAAAGCCAACGTTATTTGTATAGTGTCGATGATTCTACTTCAGGTTTTCGACATAACGCTTGACCACTATCTCTTTTCACAATTCTACACCCAAACAACCGTCTACGTCGAATAATCCCTTAAATATTCGTCAATTGTAAATACTTCTACATAAGATAATATTTGCAATTGAACATAACGGGCAGGCTAGATATATTTACGGAATCAGAACTGCACAACCATTAAAACTTTGCACTCTTGAGGATCAGATGAAAAAACGTGTGCTTTTTCTCTGCACCGGCAACTCCTGCCGCAGCCAGATGGCCGATGGTATTACCAATCACGATTTCGCGGACAATATCGAGGCTTACTCCGCCGGCACCGAACCGCACGGCCTCAACCCAAAAGCGGTTGAAGTGATGGCCGAAATTGGTATCGACATCAGCGCCAATAGTTCTAACCATCTCGAGCAATTCGAAGGGCAGCTATTTGATTACGTCATCACCCTCTGTGGTGACGCCAACGATACGTGTCCGCTGTTTGTCGGCGGCGTCAAAAGAATCCACATCGACTTTGACGATCCGCCCAGAGCGACCGGAACTGATGAACAGATAATGACCGTCTACCGCCGGGTGCGTGATGAAATCCGCGC
>CBDUUF010000093.1:0-6162 GCA_965370375.1 uncultured Desulfuromonadaceae bacterium | reverse complement strand
CTTCGTCGTAAAGATGCAGGGCTACAATCCCCTCCTCGCAAGTCAAACCGGTCTCCGGGAGATGAATCAGCAAGCCGCCATTATCCGGAAACAACGCCTGCAGCTCGGCCGGCTTTAAAAGCTGATCAAGACAACTGCTGTGCATAAATCCGGTCTGATGGTGGCGCAAGTCCTGATAATAGTAACCGTCCTGTCCGGTGACTCGCTTCGAACAGATCGGACAATCAGCGGCCAAATGACTCGCCCGACCAGGCGGCAGATCTTCAATCGCCGCCAGGATGCGTGATAATGGTTTATCGCCCACAGAGCCGGTTGCCTCATATTGCTGCTGAATAAACAGAGACAATTCCTTCATCTGCTTGTGTACCGCTGTCCCCCTGGCATGTGTCAGCACCGGGTAGATCCGGCTGGTGAAATTGGTGGTCAGGCTTTCGACTTTCGGGCTCTTGGAAATAAACGTATCGACAATCTGAAAATCCCTTTCGGCGGCCGAACAGACAATAAAATCACGAATCCCGATCCCCTCCTTGAGCTTGGTCCGACCGTCGATCAGGCTCGGCACCAACCAGAGGCGTTCGGCTTCACTGCCACCATCGACCAGCGTCTGCTGTAAGGCTCCGGCATTAACCAGCGACGGACGATCCTTAACCGGCGTCAGCACCAGATCTGCTGCCAACAGCGCGCTGCGGGTGAAATAGTCGAGAATCGGCCGGGTATCGATGATCAGAATTCCCGAGAGAGCGCCGAGGGCCAGCACGCGACTCAGATGGCGCTCATCGTCATCCGGCGGCTGCATTTGCCGCTCGGAGAGCATAAACTGTACGCCATATTCACCGAGCTGCACCAGTTGATCGAGCGGCTTGTTATCGAATACCCCGGCAACTGAATGGCCACGATTAGAGCCGATGGCAAACATGTTGTCGACACTGAAATGGTTATCAAAAGAGATGATCGTAACCGGCAGATCCTCGAACAGGGCCTTCAGGTAGACGGCCAGATTGGTGGCAATGGTGGTCTTGCCAACCCCGCCCTTTTCACTCGCTACCGTAACAACAAAAAGTCCTGTATCCTGCATCATCTTCTCCTGTCAGGCCGATTCGGCCAGGCCAAGTTCTTCCCAGCGGACATATAACTCTTCCAACTCCTGGCCATTTGTTCGATGCTCATCTGACAACGGCGTCAAAACATTGTGATCACCAGCCACTATTGGGTCGGCCATTTCAGTTTCTATAAATAGCTGCTTTTCTTCGAGATCGGCAATCCGCTCCTCGACCGCCTTGAGTTCCTTCTGCCGCCGGCGGGCCTGGCGCTTCTCTTCTTTACGCACAGTATGATCGGTAGGTGGCGTAACCGGTTCGGTTTTTACCGTTTTTGCCTGACGTTGTTCAACCCGGTCTTCACTGTGTGACTCGTCACCGATAGATTGCTTGAACCGAATAAAATCACCGTAATTACCCGGATGAGAGAGTGTTTTGCCGTGATTTATCTCAACCACCCGGCTCGACAGAGCATCAACGAAGTAGCGATCGTGTGAGACGAACAGCAAGGTTCCAGTGTAGCGCTTCAGCGCCTCGAGCAACACCTCTTTCGACGCTATATCCAGGTGATTAGTCGGCTCATCGAGCAACAGCAGGTTGGCTGGTCGCAACAGTAGAATCGCCAGCGCCAAACGATTGCGCTCGCCGCCGGACAACACCGAGACGCGCTTGTGCACATCATCACCGCGAAACAGAAACGAACCGAGGATATTCCTTACCTTGGGTACCATATCGAACGGTGCCGCCGCTGTAATCTCCTCAAGCACCGTCCTTTGCATATTGAGCGTTTCTGCCTGATCCTGGGCGAAATAAGCCAGTTCAAGGTTATGCCCCTCGGTCCGGATTCCGGTCTGTGGCGATTCGACCCCGGAGATAATTCGCATCAGGGTTGATTTGCCGGCCCCATTAGCTCCGACCAGGGCAATGCTCTCACCTCGCTCAACCACCAAATCAATTCCGTCGAGCACGACCAGGTCAGCATATCCGTGCCGTATTGCGGACAATTCCATAGCCAGGCGACCAGATTTTGGTGGTATCGGGAACGTAAACGCCACCGACTTTGACTCTTCCGGCAGTTCAATACGCACGATCTTGGCCAGCTGCTTAACCCGGCTCTGCACCAGCGCCGCCTTATCGGCCTTGGCCCGAAACCGGACAATGAACGACTCGATCTTTTCAATCTCCCGATCCTGTTTCTCCTTGGCCGCGCGCAAGGTCTCAATCCGCTGGGCCCGGGCGACCAGATAAGCGCTGTAGTTCCCTTTAAAATCATGCAGGGCACAGTTCCAGATTTCTACTGTACGGTTAGTAACCCGATCCAGAAAGTGCCGGTCGTGCGAAACGATAACGACAGAATACGGATAATCGGCGAGGTAATCTTCCAGCCATTCACGGGCCGGCAGATCAAGGTGATTAGTCGGCTCATCAAGCAGCAACAAGCTCGGTTGCTTCAGCAGTAATCTGGCCAGCGCAATGCGCATCTGCCAGCCACCGGAAAAATGCGCACAATCCTTCTGCCAATCAGTCTCCTCAAAGCCAAGACCGGCCAGAACCCGACCAATTTCAGCATCGAGCTCATAACCGCCTTTTTGCCTGAATTCGTCTTGCAGTGAGGCATAGCGATCGAGCAACGCCGGATCGCCGTCGGCTACGGCAGACTCCAGCTGGCGCATGGTTGTTTCCATATGCAAAAGATCATCACGCGCTGCCCGCACCTCGTCAAACAATGAGCGTCCAGTGTGAACCAGGCATTCCTGTGGCAGATAGCCGAGTGTTGCTCCACGCGTCTGCTGCATCTGCCCATCATCCGGCGTTTCAAGTCCAGCCAGAAGTTTCAACAGTGTAGATTTACCGGTGCCGTTGTCACCGACCAGCCCGACCCGATCACGGCCCTGAACCTGCCAGTTGGCATTGGAAAATAGTAGATGACCGCCAAAACCTTTGGCAATTTCGCGTAATTGAAACATCGGATATATATAGCACAGTCGACTGTTACAGGGAACGGATAATCATCAGCACAATCACGAAAAAGCTTGCTATTTCAAGCCCCTACCTGTTTAATAATCACAACTTGACCCTTCTGCTGTGTTTTTATCAGATCCGCGGTAACTTTGCGCTGGATCCGCAGCAAGAAATATACTGAATTCGCGCGGCAATCCCTTTCGCCAAATGAGTCGAAAGCGGAAGCCGTTTGGTGGTACGACCACCGGCAACAAACTAAGTGACGGGGCATCAATCCGTCCAGAAAGTTTCAAACATGAGTAAGAAGATTCTGATTAATGCCTCCCATCAGGAGGAAAATCGGGTGGCTATCGTTGAAGACGGTCTGCTGACCGAACTCGATATAGAGCTTGAAGGCCGGGAACAGACCCGGGGCAACATCCACAAGGCGACCGTCGTCCGGGTTGAATCCGGATTACAGGCCGCCTTTGTCGATTATGGTGCCGACCGTATGGGCTTCCTGCAGATCGGCGAAATCCATCCTGATCTTTACCCGAAAAACGCACAAGAAGGGAACAGCCGGCCACGGATCAACGATATCCTCAAGCGCGGTCAGGAACTGCTGGTACAGATTACTCGTGAAGAGCGGGGGAGTAAAGGCGCGGCCCTGACCACCAATATGTCACTGGCCGGTCGCTACATGGTTTTGATGCCCGGCAGCACGACTAAAGGTATCTCCCGTAAAATTGACAATGAAGCGCAGCGCAAAGAGCTCAAAACGGCGATGGCGTCGATCGACATCCCGGACAACACCGGCTATATAGTCCGCACCGCCGGCATCGGACAGAGCATCGACGAGCTGCATCGCGACTTCAAGTACCTCTTCGGCATCTACACTAAAATCCTCGATCTGGCCGGTTCCAGTAAAGCACCTAAACTGATCTACCAGGAGTCTAACCTGGTCATCCGCTCGATCCGCGACTACTTCAGCCCGGAGATGGATGAAGTGTTGATTGATGATCCAGTCGTCTTTCGCGAAGCGCAGGATTTCTTTCGCTCAGTTATGCCGGAATATCTGCATCTGCTGAAACGCCACCAGGAGCACCGACCGATCTTCTCCCGCTACCAGATTGAAGAGCAGATCGAAACCATCAGCCAGAACAAGGTACCCCTCCCCTCCGGCGGCTCGATTGTCATCGACCCGACCGAAGCGCTGATTGCCGTCGACGTCAACTCCGGAAAAATGGCTGGCGAAAAAGGCATTGAGGCGACGGCGTTCAAGACCAATGTCGAAGCTGCCACAGAAGTCGGTCGGCAGTTGCGGCTACGCGACCTGGGTGGCCTGATCGTCATAGACTTTATCGACATGCGTGACCGGAAGCACAATCGCGACGTCGAAAAAGCCCTGAAAAACTCGTTAAAGCACGATAAAGCCCGGGTCTCCGTCGGCCGCATCAGTCAATTCGGTCTGCTCGAAATGAGTCGACAGCGGATTCGTGCCGCTTTGGCTGAAGGTGCTTTTTTGCCCTGTCCCAATTGTGAAGGGAGCGGCCGGGTAAAAAGTACCGAAGCCCAAGCCGTTGCCTTCCTGCGCCGCATCCACACTACCTGCGCCAAGGGAGCCATCGAAAAGGTCGAAGCCAGAGTCCCGACCAAGGTCGCTGACTACCTGCTCAACGCCAAGCGCGAAGAACTGGTCGAACTTGAGAAATCACTCAAGCTGACGATTGCGATAATAGGACAAAACGATTTTGTCTCCGGTCAACTGGAGATTGAAACCCATAAACGGGTCAAAAAGGTCCACGACGTCAAAGCGATCGAGCCGATCACAGCAACCGACGAAAGACCGGAGCTGACCGAAGAAGACAAAAAGCCGAAGGATGCTCCGGCAGAGAAACCAAAGCGCAAGCGCCGGCGCAAAACAGCGGCCGAAAAGAAAGCCGAAATGGAAGCGGATGCCGCGGCAACCGACGACCAGGCAAAAGAGACACCGACAGACCAACCGGCGGCAGAGGCGGAAGATAAACCTGCCGAAACTGTCGAGGTCGTAAGCTCGACTGCTACAACTGATAGTCAGCCTGACACAACGGATGAGAAACCCAAGCGACGCAGACGGCGGCGCAAAACCGCTGCTGAGAAAAAGGCTGAAATGGAAGCCGCTGCGGCAGCCGAGGCTGACGAACCGACAAAAGACACTCCGGACAACTCACCTCCGGTTACTGATGGAGATAAGCCTGCTGAGGCAGCAGATGCGACTGTAGCAATGGACAGTGCAACCGACACGCCGGAAGAAAAACCGAAGCGGCGCAGACGGCGGCGTAAAACCGCTGCTGAGAAAAAAGCTGAGATGGAAGCCGCTGCGGCAGAGGAAGCCACCGTTAGCGAGCAAACGTCGAGTTTACTCCCCGTCGTACAGCAGGAAAGACCGCTGATGGTCATCGAAGAGGCAGCGACCACAGATAACGTTACCGATACGCCTGAAGAGAAGCCAAAACGCCGCAGACGGCGCAAAACGGTAGCCGAAAAACGCGCTGAGCTGAACGCGGCTGCAGCGGCGTCCGCAGCAACCACTGAACCGCAGAAAGAAGCGGCGGCAGATAAACCGTCTGCAGCACCAGAGACTAAAACCGAGGATACTCCCAGCGTGCCAGCACCGGAAGCTACCACCAGCAAGGCCCCCGAGGAAAAACCGAAACCGCGCAGACGGCGCAAAACTGTGGCGGAAAAACGGGCTGAGCTTAACGCGGCTGCAGCTGAGAAAGCAGCAGAAGAAGCGTCATCATCTGATGATACTCCGCCTGCCACTACTGAACCGGCCGAGCCAGCAGCCGTGACCGACAATCCGGCTACCGCAACAAACGAGACAGTTGACGAAAAGCCGAAACGACCCCGGCGTAAACCGGCAGCTAAAAAGAGTACTGACGCTGTTGAAGTTAAACAACAAGAACCAACCGACCTGCCCGATACCACTGAATAACTAATCAGTACGGCAGGTAGTTACATAAAAATCAGCATAAGAAAGGCCGGGAGCTTACCTCGGCCTTTCTTATTAAGGATTCAAGTTGATATTGATGACGGTGCGATCGTTCCCGGCGACTACTTCGGGTGCGCCATCACCGGTAAGATCACCGATAGCGAGTGAATTTGCCCCCAGGCCGAGGCACTCGCCAGAGTTAATTAAAAC
>CBDUUF010000092.1:0-6174 GCA_965370375.1 uncultured Desulfuromonadaceae bacterium | reverse complement strand
AAGTTACCGCATAGTTGATAAGCTGACCGGTTTTGCTGATGAAGATCAGATCGGTTTTGGAGGCGGTATTGAATTTTTCCCTACTCAGCGTCTGCGCTTGATTCTCGAAGCTGAATCATATTCAGAAAAGGTTACTGGTCTTGATGGCACCGGGGAGGTTACTGCCGGTTTTCAATATTTCATTTCACCGCACCTTACATTCTCGCTCGGCGTCGGCTATGGTCTGACTGATAATAGCCCTGACTTCCGTGTCCTTACCGGTTTCTCGACCTGTCAGGGTATTGGCTCTTACAGCACTTATGATCGATTGGAAGAGCTTGAAGAGGTTGAGGTTGAAGAGCAGAAAACTGAGCCGGTCCGGGGGTTGAACCTCAAGACCCTGTCGCCGCTTATCCCTATGTCTACTCCTGTTGATGCCCCATCTGCATCCAGCGTTGATGCGATTCCGTCTGAAGCTCCGGAGCCGGTCAGTGTGTCTACACAAAAGGTCGCTGCGCCATTGGTCGCGATACCTGCCAGTACGCCGACACCTGTAGAGGTCCCGATTCCGACAGCGGCCGAACTTGAAGTTGTGGTCCCTGAAGACGCTCCAGTTGTTATAGTTGAACCGGCTGAGAGTATTACAGCATCAGGCACTATTCCTGAGCCGTCAGTCAATTTCCCGGACTCTCCTGCGCAAATATTACTTGCCAGCACATCGTCTCCGGTTATTACGGCAGCAACTACGACACAAGTTTACAGAAAATTTATTCTACCTGAATTCACATTTGAGTTCGGTAAATACACTATATCCGATGGTGGCAGGGCCGTGTTGGCCGAAATTGCCGAAGAACTGAGTGCTGACGACAAGTGGTTTATTGTTCGTCTGGATGGCCATACGGACACTACTGGCCCAGATCAGTACAACGAAAAGCTTTCTTTGCAGAGAGCTATTGAATATGCAGTCTATTTGATAGAACAGGAAAATGTGGATTCCAGTCGTGTCTTTGTTAAAGGATTTGGTGAGCTTGCACCACTGGCCTCCAACGCGACATCTGAAGGACGTACATTAAACCGTCGTGTGGAAGTTCTCCTTCTGGTTAAAACGCAGAGTGGTGGATAAGCAATGAAGTTGGTAACATTGGGTTTGTTCTTTGTTTGTGTATTTTGTACATCGACGCTGGCAAATGAAATCACGAATATAGTTCAGTCCGATACTATCTTTGGTGAAAAGCTTGTTTTATGTGAGATTGATTTTCTGCCAGACTCTTATATGCTCTCAGAACAAGCTAAAAAAGTTCTGGATGACGTATTGGAACAACTAGAAAGAATCAATACTGAGACTAAGACTATTCGCATTGAGGGTTTTGTCGGGCTACAGGATTCGGCTAAAGAGCCGATCTGGCTTTCAATGTCCAGAGCGTTAGCAGTTGAGGATTATTTGCGCAGACACCAGGAAATCAGTTTTGAACGATTTCTTACCGGGCACAAGAAGCACGGTTATGACTGTCGTGTAGAAATATCAATCTATGATAACCCGTGGCAACCTGAGCCTGATCAGGTACAAGTAGCCACCAAGGATATTGCTGATGGGCCGAGTTAATCTGACATCATTGAAAGAATGCTTTCTGTTTGATCAGATGAATGCAGTCGAGATCGATACAGTGGGTGCTCTTTTTCAGGAGAAAAAACTTGAAAAGGGCAAGACTGTTTTTGTCGAACAGATGCCGGGAGAATCGCTATATCTGATCAAGAAGGGCTCCGTTCGCATATCAAAGCTGATCGCTGAAGGTGACGAAAAAACCCTGACCACTTTAAAAGCCGGAGATGTTTTTGGTGAGATGGCAATCCTCGATGGTTCTTCACGTTCCGCAACCGCACGTGTCGAGACTAACGCAATTTTGTTAAGTGTCAAAAAAACTGATTTTGAAAAACTCTGTTCTTCCCATCCAGGCATTGCGTTGAAAATTATGCGTAATATTATCTGCGTTTTTTCGAAGAGAATCCGTGAAAACAATGATGACTACAGGGAAATGCTGATGTGGGCGTTAAGTCAACCTGTCTGATTCAAACGAAGGGGCGACATGAAAAAACTACTATTTGTCCCGGTTTTGTTGATTTTTCTTACCTTTGTCTCTAGCTGTGGCATTACCATCGTTCCGCAGCCTCTCAGCTCAACTGATCTGGTTAACCCCAGTGATAGTTCGATCACAATTGAACGTGCCTCTATGCGCCTTTCAGCCCGAGTTCAAGATACGGCAGTTGGCGGGTTCTCTACTGAAACTCCAATCACCTCATTTTACATTGAGGCTTCAAACAAAAGCACACAGAAGCTCAAACTTCCCCTTGCTGCATTCAGCCTGATTGATGACATGGGTACCACTTACAATGCTGTAGACCCTGCTGCTGTTTCTGCGCTGTTCCTCCCGGAACACGATTATCTTGTGCCGTTTCCTTTTGTTTCCTTCCTCGATGTGACCGCGCAAGAGAGCCAGCGTGCCTCCAGCGCCATGCAGAGCGAACAACCTTATGTTGGGCGAGGTTTTGCGTATGATCCGACAGGAACCCCGTTCCCTGATATTGTAATTGATTCTGGCGCCAGGGTAGCCGGTGCGGTGTTTTTTGAGGTTGATCTGTATATGTTGAATGCGGTTCGTCTGCAAGTGGATGATCCTGCAGGGAAGACCCCTTATGTGTTCCCGTTTTCTATTGAAAAATGATGCTGGCATCAATCGATGTCGGTTCAAATACCGTCCGCCTCCTGCTCGGCTCCGTCGATAATGGTAAAGTTGTTCCGCACCGTTATGTCAGACGTATTACCCGTTTAAAAGGCGGGCAGACAACCCGGGGATTTACACCGGTGGCAATGACAGGAACTCTGGCTGCATTAAAAGAGTTTTCAACAATCCTATCTCAACATCAACCGTCTTCCGTTCGAGTTGTTGGCACAGAAGCTTTACGAAGTGCCGTGAATGCCGGTGCGTTCTGCTCTCAGGTCCTGGATGAAACCGGACTGAATATCGACATCATTGATGGCAGTGAAGAGGCACAATTAACTGCAACCGGTGTTCTTTCAAACATCAATACCGCAGCTGATTCCGTTCTTATCTTTGATATAGGCGGCGGCAGCACCGAATTTGTTCTGGTTTTTCAAGGCGAAATCCTGTTCCAGAAAAGCTACCGCTTAGGTGTCGTCGATTTGGCAGAGATGTTTCCGCATGGCGACAATCGTTTAGAGCGGATTCAGGCAACGATTACTCTGCTCAAAGCCGAAATTGTACCAATCATGCAACAATTCGGCATTGCCAGAAACAGACTGACTCTGATTGGTACTGCCGGAACCGCAACAACTCTGGCTGCTATGGATATGCAGATGGTTGAGTATGATTGGCGTCGAGTGAATGGTTATACTCTCAATTTAACAACAATTAAGGCGATGTATCGCGCCCTTGATGGCCTGACTATAGCTGAACGTGAATTACTGCCCGGTATGGAGAAAGGGCGAGGCGATCTTATCCCGGCCGGCATAGAAATAACTCTGGAAATTATGCAACAATTGCTAATAGAAAAACTGACTATAAGCGATTTTGGTTTACTAGAAGGAATTATGCTGAAAATGCCCCAGTTTAGTGGTGCGAAGCGTTGACATCGAACCGCCATTTCTTTACTATTCAAAGCTTGTTTACACAGTCCGAATCGGCTTAACTATTTTTCTATACACCTGAAGGTTTCCAATGAAAAAAACAATCCTTTCCGGTAACGAAGCGATCGCTCGCGGTGCATTTGAAGCGGGCGTCAAGGTTGCTTCAGCTTACCCGGGAACACCGAGTACCGAGATTCTTGAAAACGTTGTTAAATATCCTGAAATTGACGCTTCATGGGCGACTAACGAAAAGGTTTCCCTGGAAGTTGCCATAGGCGCCAGTTTTGCCGGTGCCCGTGCTCTTTGCACCATGAAGCATGTCGGTGTCAATGTCGCGGCCGATCCGCTGTTTACGCTCTCCTATACCGGCGTTCGCGGCGGACTGGTGCTGGTGGTTGCCGACGACCCGGAGCTGCATTCGTCGCAAAACGAGCAGGATAGTCGTAATTATGCCAAATTCGCCAAGGTGCCGATGCTCGAACCGTCTGACAGCCAGGAGGCGTTGGATTTTACCCGTCTGGCCTATGATATCAGTGAACAGTTTGATACTCCGGTTATGCTGCGCACGACCACGCGAATTTCTCATTCCAAATCGGTTGTTATGACCGGTGATCGTTTGACAGATTTGCCTGAGCCGTGTCTGGAAAGAAATCCGGCTAAATTGGTCATGCTGCCGGGCAATGCGCGCAAGCGGCACCCGATCGTTGAACAGCGGACGCTTGATCTTGAGGCGTGGTCTTCTAACCAACCCTTTAACAGGATAGAAGAGAGGAGCGCTGATGTCGGGATCATCACTGCCGGCGTAGCCTATCAATACACACGAGAAGCGATGCCTGACGCATCAATTCTCAAGCTTGGCATGGTGAACCCTCTACCGAAACAGCTGATACGCGACTTTGCGGCGCGATTTAAAACTCTCTACGTTGTCGAAGAGCTTGATCCGTATCTGGAAGATCAGATCAAGGCAATGGGCATCGAAATCATCGGTAAGGAACTGTTGCCGATCTGTGGCGAACTTTCGACCGGCATTGTCCGCCAAGCCTTGACCGGCGAAAAAGCCGAAGAGGGTACACAAAGTGCGCCGCAGACGCTTTCGCCCCGTCCGCCGTGTCTGTGCCCAGGTTGCCCACACCGCAGCGTATTTTTAGCCCTGAATAAGTTGAAAGCCTTTGTTACTGGTGATATCGGCTGCTACACTCTCGGCTTTCTGCCACCGTTATCAGCCATGGACACCTGCATCTGTATGGGCGCCAGCATCGGCAATGCAGTCGGTATGACCAAGGTTTTACCTGAAGATCAGCGCCAGAATGTGGTGGCCGTGATCGGCGATTCAACCTTCCTGCATACCGGTATCAACGGTCTGCTGGATATGGTCTACAACAATTCAACCACAACGCTCATCATCCTCGATAACCGGATTACAGCCATGACCGGACGGCAGGAGAATCCGGCTTCCGGGTATACCTTGACGAATAATGAGACGCATGAGGTTGATATTGCCGATATCTGCCGGGCTATCGGGGTTAAACACGTAACGGTGATTGACCCGTATGAAATGGACAAGACCAAAGAGCTGATCCGTACCGAAATGGCCCGTCAAGAACCATCTGTCGTCATCACCCGGCGGCCATGTATGTTGATGAAGCGTGATGTCGAAATTAAAGCACCACTGTTTGTTGAAACTGACAAGTGTACCGGTTGCAAAGCTTGCCTGCAGATCGGCTGCCCGGCAATTGAGTGGGATGCGAAAGCCGGTAAACGCGGCCAAGCCAAAGTAAATCGCGTGTTGTGCGTCGGCTGTGGCCAATGTTGCCAGGTTTGTAATTTTGATGCATTTGGAGTTTGTGATGACTGATATTAAGAATATACTGCTAGCCGGAGTCGGCGGACAGGGGATCCTTCTGGCCAGTGAGATCCTGTCAGAAGCATTGATGTTGGCCGGTCATGATGTCAAAAAAGCCGAAGTGCACGGCATGGCGCAACGGGGCGGCAGTGTCGTCTCGCATGTTCGCTATGGCAAGCAGGTTTTTTCGCCAACCATAACTGAAGGGACCGCTGATATCCTGTTTGGTTTCGAGTTGCTTGAGACCTGTCGTTACCTGTCGTTGCTTAAAAAGGGCGGGCAGGTGATTGCCAACAATGTCAGAATTACGCCGGCGCCGGTGGCTTTGGGGGTACATGAATATCCCGAGGACATTCCGGGCTACCTGCATGCTGAAATCGAAGATGCACATGTTGTTAACGGGATGGAGTTGGCAGAGCAGGCCGGTGATATGCGATCTGTAAATGTTGTGCTGATCGGTGCCCTGTCACTATATCTCGATCTCGACAAGGAACTCTGGGTTGAGGCAATCAAAGCGATGGTGCCGGAGAGGTTTCTTGACCTGAACCTCAGGGCATTTGAGCTGGGCCGTGAATCGGGCATAACCGATTAACTAAACTGGAGTAATTATGTTCTGGAATGAGGAATTTGAAACCCTGCCACGCGAAGCGATAGAATCGCTGCAGCTGAAGCGTTTGCAGCAGACGATGCAAAGGGTCTATGCAACGGT
>CBDUUF010000091.1:0-6178 GCA_965370375.1 uncultured Desulfuromonadaceae bacterium | reverse complement strand
CAGTGCCGATCCCCGATGACCTGCTCGGCCACGACTATGCAACAGATTCAGTCTTCCGCAAGAAGTTGATTCGTTGGGTCAAAAATCGCTGGGAGCAAAAAGACCAGACCTTGAATAAATTTACTGATACAACAGACTAATTGCACTTGACCGACAGGCATTAACCGGATTAGTATTCCGCACAAACAGATGGACAATCATATACGTGAGGAAAAAATGAAAAGAATTTTTCTGTTATTGATAATCGTATCGCTACTGTTCCCGACATTCGTCCTGGCCAAGACATTCGGCAAGGGAATCACAGTTAAAGAGACAACACAAATTTCAGCCATTCTCGACCAGCCGAAGGAGTATGTCGGCAAACAGGTTAAGGTTTCCGGCCTGATCGTCGATGTCTGCGCCGCCCGTGGTTGTTGGATGTACATTGCCGGTGACCGGTCATTTGACAAACTCCGCGTTAAAGTTGTCGATGGCGAGATCGTCTTCCCGATGGAAGCTCGCGGTCGCCAGGCCGAGGTTGAAGGAATCATCGAAATTTTCGAACTGACCAAAGAACAAGTAATCGAAAAGCAGATGCACTATGCCCTTGAGCAGGGCAAAGTATTTGATCCGGCCAGCGTCACTTCCGGCGAAACCGTTGTCCGCCTGCGCGGCCTCGGCGCGGAGATCCCCGGGCTGTAATCGATCATGAACTGGCGCAAGTGGAACTACCTTCTGCATCGCGACATCGGTTTTGTCTGTGTCGGCTTGACCCTGCTCTACGCCGTTTCCGGCGTTGCGGTCAATCATGTCCGTGACTGGAATCCAAACTACAAAATAGAGCGCCATACTGTCCGGATCGATCCGGTGCAACCAGCCGGACTCGTCACAGAATCAACTATCCGGACAATTATGCTTCGCCTCGGTGAAAGCAAGGTCGAAGATAGTTTTTTCCAGCCTGACCCGGAACATGTCTGGATTTATGTTGACAGCCGGGTTATCAAGACGCACCTGTCGAGCGGCACAGTTGAACACGAAACCTTCGAACGCCGTTCATTTTGGTACCCGCTTAATTTCCTGCATCTCAACCACGCCAAAGGCGGCTGGACCTGGATGGCTGATCTCTACGCTGTCGCTCTCGCCTTTCTAGCTATCAGCGGTCTGTTGATGCTGCGTAAAAAGACTATGCGCCGAGGGTTGGTTTTGACCGGTGCCGGAGTCGTCATTCCGATTGTTTTTCTGCTCATCTATTACTAATTAACTTTATTGTCTTCACTCCCATGTGAAATCACCGAACAAAGCCGGTTCAACCGGAGACTTCGGGATAAAACTGTCTGAGTACGCAAAGAGCGAAGCGAATGAGGACGAGTTTTTTATCGCGCCGGATGAACCGGCTGCAGAGAGGGAACCCGCAGGGTGATTACGCTGGGCGACTTTCTTTTGGTTACTTTTCTTTAGTTCGCACAAAGAAAAGTAATGCGCTGCCGGCGCCCCGGCATAATTTAAAAGCGGGGACAAAACTAAAGTTTGTCCCCGCATGCTTCTTACTCTATCAAAAATTCAGCTACACACCCGCCTCCGAACCAAACCGCCCATACATATAATCCTTAAGTCGCGCAAACAGCGAGTAAAGTACCGGCACAACAACCAGGGTCAGCAAGGTAGCAACCGCCAGACCAAAGATCACGGCAATCGCCATTGGCCCCCACCATTCAGCCGACTCGCCACCAACCTCCCAGGAGAAGCTGCTGAAATCGAAACTGACACCGATCGCCATCGGCAACAGACCGAGGATCGTGGTCATCGCGGTCAGCATAACCGGCCGGAAACGGACCGTACCAGCCTTGACCAGCGCATCGTGCAGGTTCAACCCCTGCTGACGCAACTGATTGATATAGTCAATCAACACGATGGCATTGTTGACCACCACCCCGGCCAGAGAAATAACGCCGATTCCGGTCATGATGATACCAAACGGCGTAACCGTGACCATCAGGCCAACAAACACACCGGTTAACGATAACACTACCGAAGTCATGACAATAAAGGTCTGTGACACTGAGTTGAACTGGGTGATCAACACCAGGGCTATCAGGAAGATGGCGATCAGAAATGCCTTGCCGAGAAACGCGCTCGCTTTTTGTTGTTCCTCTTGTTCACCGGCATAGTTGACGCGATAACCAGCCGGCACATCCATACCGGCGAGACGAGATTGAACATCAATCAACACTTCATTGCTATTGCGCCCTTCGGTGTTCCCGGAGATGGTAACAACCCGCTTTTGATCAATATGCCGGATCGCGCCGTAGCCGCTGCCGAGTTCTAGTTTAGCGACCGTCGACAGCGGCACCGGTGCACCGGTATTGGTCGGCACCAGCAGATTCTCTATATCAGCCATGGTCGCGCGCCGTTCACTCGGCAACCGGACCATGATATCGTATTCATCCTTGCCGTCGCGGTAGACGCCCATCTTTTCACCGCTGATCGAAGCCTTGACCATTACCGAAATATCAGCGGTCGACAGACCGAGCAAGGTCGCTTTTTCACGATCAACCCGAACCCGGATCTCCGGTTTAGCGCGTGACAGATCGTCCTTGAGATCGACCAGGCCGGGAACATCCTTGATCAACGCTCTGGCCCGTTCGACCAGGCTAGCGACGATTTCAACATTTTCACCGCTGAATTCGATAGTCACCGGCGCACCGGTCGGCGGGCCCTGTTTCTCCTTTTCGACTTTGATTTCGGCCCCGGCAAAACCTGAGAGTGCTGCGCGCACCCGGTTGAGAACCTCGGTTGATGATTCATGCCGCTCATGCCGGTCGACAAATTCTATGGATATTTTCCCCATATGTGATTGGCCACCGCCACCACCACCCATATCACTGCTCGATCCAACACCGACCTCGGCGGTTGTATAACGAACATCTATCTCCGACAGAACCGACTGCTCAGCAATCCGGGCATAGCTGTCAGAGGTATCGAGACTGGTCCCTTCCGGAGCTTTGATTTCTACAAAGGCCCGGTTCGGCTCGGTATCGGGAAACAGTTCGACCCCGTGACCCAGAACCGCATAAAGAGAGATAATTGCGATCAAGCCAAAAACAGCCAAACCGACCGTAGCTCCCTGATGCCGCAAGGCAAGGTCGAGAGTCCGTCTATAGATTTGCACTACCTTGGTCCGTTCAATATCCGGCTGCATCTCACCCTTCTTGACCCGCATAAAATAGGCGCAGACGGTCGGATTTATGACCAGAGCAACAAACAGTGATGAACTCAAGGTGATGATCAGGGTAATCGGCAGAAATTTCATAAATTCGCCCATGATTCCGGGCCAGAAGATCATCGGGAAAAATGCACAGAGGGTGGTGACGGTCGAACTGATGATCGGCCAACCGACCTCCGCAGCGGCCGCCCGCGCCGATTCGATCCGACCGGTCCCTTCCTGCATGTGCCGGTAGATATTTTCGACGATGACAATGGCGTTATCGACCAACATACCGAGAGCGAGCATCAGACTGAACAACACGACCATATTCAGGGTCATGCCAAGGGCCTGGATAATAATGAACGACAACAGCATCGAAAATGGAATCGCCAGGGCGACGAAGAAGGAGTTACGCAAACCGAGGAACACGAACAGAACCGAAACTACCAGAATCAGCCCGGTCAGAATATTGTTCTCCAGCTCCTTGACCATACGCCGGATGTCTTTCGACTGATTGAGCGTTACTGAAAGCTCAACCCCCTCCGGCAGCATCGGTTTGGCCGACTCGAGCAGCGCAAAGACCCGGTCGGTCACCTCGATAATATTTTCGCCGGTCCTTTTTTTCACCGCCAGAGTGACAGTCGTCTCGGAGTTGAGTCGTGCATAGCTGGTAGCATCTTCAAAAGTGAAATCGACCGTCGCCAGATCCTTGAAATAGATCGGTTTGCCATCACGTACGACCATCACTACATTATCAATCTGCGCCGGATCGGTAAACTCACCCGGAATCCGCAGCAGGTATTTCCCCTGGCCGATATCGATACTGCCACCGGGGATATTGACGTTTTCCCGGGCCACCGCCGAGACGATCTCGTTAAACGAAATCCGGTAAGCAGCCAATCGATCCGGATCAACTTCAACCCGCACCTCACGCTCGCGACCACCGGTCAACACCACATCGAGCACCCCCTGGATCTCCTCGATATGCTCCTCTAGCGCTTCGGCGACCCCTTTCAGCATCGCTTCATCGACATCGCCGGAGACGGCAACCATCAGGATCGGGAATTCGGCGAGGTTGATCTCGAGAATTGATGGGTCGTTTTCTAAATCATTAGGTAAGTCGCCCTTGGCCTGATCAACCTTGTCGCGCACCCACTGCGTGGCATCATCGATATCGACATCCGGAACGAACTCGATGGTAATCATCGACGAACCCTCAGCACTGACCGAGCGGATCTCCTCAACATCTTTCAATCCGCGCAGCTTGCGCTCAATCGGATTAGTGATCAATGATTCAATATCACTCGACGCAACCCCTTCATAGGTGGTCTGTACCAGCACAATCGGAATCGTGATATCGGGATTCGACTCACGCGGCAGGGTCACATAACTGTAGGTGCCGACAATAACAATAATCAGCATCAGGGCAAAAACCGTGCTGCGCTGGCGGATAGCGGCGTTAGAAATCAGCATTTTATTTCTCTCCAGCCTCAACCCGGGCACCATCTGCGATCAACTGCTGCCCTTTTACAATCAATTTCTCACCCGCTTCCAGGCCTGAACGAATTACCACCCGATTGCCAAGAATCGCTTCAACTTCAACATCGCGCTGGATCGCTGTTGACTGCTGTACAACGAATACAACTTTCCTGCCGTCGCGTTCAACCAGGGCATAAAGTGGAATCGTAACCGCTTGCGGCAACTCACGCCGCACCGCTTCAACCCGCACAATCATGCCGGGCCGCAATTGACGATCCTTGTTGTCGATCTCAATCAAACCAAGGTAAGTGCGGGTGACAGGATCAGCTTTGTAAGCGAGATGGACCAGTTTCCCTGTCCTCTGGATGCCAGCACCACGGCCGATATTGGCCTGAACAACATTGACTTGTTCTCCAGGAACCAGATAGGCAACATCCTTTTCCGGCACGTCGACTTCAACCTTGAGCCGGTCGATCTGCACCACCAGAGCGATTGGATCGCCCACCTTGACATATTCACCTCGATCAACCAAAAGATCATCGAGGACACCCTTGATCGGCATCCTCAAGGTGCTTTTTTTGTACTGCAATTCAGACAAACGTAATGCAGCACGGGCACGCTCATAGGCATTGACACCGTCCTCGTATTCCTGCTGACTGACCAGCCTCTGCTCAACCAGGCTCTGCAAGCGCTCCATCCGCTTTTGTTTCAGTTCGGCTTCGACCTTGTCACGATCATAGTTCGCCTGACGGGTCTCCGGATCGATGGTCAGAATTGCCTTGCCCCGCTTCAGTAGCTGCCCTTCCTGCGGACCGATCCACGTCACCAGGCCGGCGACTTCAGCCGCCAGAGTCAGATCTTCCCAGGCCTTCAGGCTCCCCGGTAGTGTAAAGCGCTCCTGAACATCGGTTCGGATCAGCGACAAAACTTCAATATGCGTCACCTTTTCAGGTCTGACTTCAATGTTGGCGGCATCGGTTGAGCTGTTGGCCGACTCGCCACCACAGCCACTGATGACAAGCAACGCGACAAACATTGCCGACAAAACAATCGATTGCTGAAAGCGGTTCATTATTGTTCTCCTTGCGACGGCAGCACCGCCGTGATGTCATGATATTCCAGATTTTGGCCCATTGCTTTGTAGAGCAGGGCGAGGCCTTTGCGGTAATCGGTCAGGGCAGTCGCCCGACGAATACGGGCTTCGATCAGAGCATTCTGAAAACTCAGCAGGCGGAAGGAGTCAGACAGACCCTCCTGCATTCGCCGGTTCTCCTGATCCAGGGTGGTCTCGGCCAAAGTGACAAACCGGTCGGAGACGACCAATCGCTCTTTGCCGCGACCGAGAATGACCAAAGCGTTCTTGATTTCTGTCTCGGCGGTAACTTCTATTCGTCTGAAATTATAGAGCGCCTGACTTTGTTCCGCCTCGGCAGCAATTTTCCTGGCCCGGGCAGCCCGGTTGCCGAGCGGGTATTTGAATTGCAGTCCGACCGCCCATTCGGTACCGTCGCCATC
>CBDUUF010000090.1:0-6201 GCA_965370375.1 uncultured Desulfuromonadaceae bacterium | reverse complement strand
AATAACAGAATTGCACGCTGAATGGTTGCTTTCATCGTTTGACTCCTTGACTATATCTACTAGAAATACTGTTCCTGTTTACCTTCGCGAACGGATCGGACCATGACCTGCCCCGAAGTAAGATCAAACTCAAGCGTTCGGCCAAAACTACCACCGGTATCTTCGGCAACCAGCGGGATATTCAACGTAGAAAGAGTCTCCCTGGCCACCCGGATGTTGCGCTGACCGATCGTCTCTTTGTCGGGTGATTGCAGACCGGCAAACATAGTAGCCCCACCAAACAATTTGGCGACCAGATCTTCGCGCTGACAACCGAGGGTAACGAGCTCCTCCAGCATCAACTGAATTGCCGTAGTCACAAATTTGGTTTTTCGCTCAACGTCCATACCCGGCCTCGGTTCCGGCAACAGTGTGTGGGCCATTCCACCCGATTTCAACCCGGCGTCATATAAAATAATACCGAGGCAGGAGCCGAGACCATAGGTAACCATGACACCGGGAGCCGCAGCCGTTTTGTACTCAGATATGCCGATGCGCTCCTTTTGGGTCATTGCTTGACTCCAATTGCATCGGTAAGAACTCCGAGCGCGGTAGGATCGGGCAGTAGGAAAAAGTGTCCGGTTATCACCGCATCACCCTGCTGTTGGCTGTGAAATTCCGTCTCGAGCATCAGCGCCTGGTCACCGACTTCGCTCAACTCGATCAACAGATAATCGATGATAGCACCGGCCATATCGTGGGCAAAAGCCGGGATAGATGGAATCAGCGTCAAGTTGATCAGACTCCCCATCGCCCCCAGATAAGAAGAAGCAAGAATATTCCCAACTTCCTTCAGGGCCGATTCAGCCATCTCGTCAAAGCGGCTCGCCGAACCATCCTTCCCGAGCAATTTATTAACCAGACGGTGGGCAGATTGCTCCGGAAAAACCAGAAGAATATTGCCACTGGCGTCGCCATGAATCTGCATCGTGACACCGACCACCACCTGCTCGGCACCACCGATCAGATCAGGCACATCAACAATATCGACCAGAGACACTGATGGTACATGCAGCTCTACCCGGTCAGAAACCATCTGCGACAAAGCCGTCGCAGCATTCCCCATGCCAACATTGCTGATTTCGCGCAGCGCATCGAGATGTTCGTCGGTCAACATCTTGAAGGTCATTGTTCCTCCAATTCTTGCTCAAACGGTTGCGTCTCGGTATTAAACATGGCATGCGGATCTATTATAAACATAATACGACCATCGCCTTTGATGGTAGCGCCACTTACGCCGGGTAACCGATTCAACGACGTGGGCAGCGATTTAATAAATGCTTCGCGTTGACCGGACAGACGGTCGACCAACAACCCTATCTTGCGCCCCTGACTTTCACAGATTACCAGATGAACGGTCGCCACATCACTCTCGGCTTCAGGCAAACCGAGGAGTCGGTTAAGCGAATAGAGCGGGATAGATTCATCTTCGAGCAATAACAGCGGCTCGCCGCCAGATAGTTGAATATCACTTTTTTCGACATCCAGTGTCCGCAAAACCCGGGTCACCGGCATACCAAGCTCCTTGCCGGCGCACTCCACAATCAAGATTTTGACAATCGCCACCGAGAGCGGCACTTTCATCAGAAAGCTGGTGCCAACGCCTACCTCCGAAGTTATTTCCAGCATACCGCCGAGACCTTCGAGAGCAAACTTGACCACGTCCATCCCAACCCCGCGACCGGATGTTTCAGTCACGGTGTCCCGGGTGGAAAAACCGGGCTGACAGATCCATTGCAATACTTCACGTTCAGACAATTCCTTGATCTGCGCTTTTTTCAGCAACCCCCGCTCGGCAAGCTTGCCCCGAATTATTTCCGGATCGATCCCGTGACCATCATCGGAAATTTCGATCAGCGCCATATCCTTTTCCCGCCAGGCCTTGATCGAGACTGTCCCTTGCGCTTCAATACCGTGGTCAACGGCGTTGCGCACCATGTGCACCAACGGATCGGACAGCTCTTCGAGAATTGTCCGGTCTAGTTCGAGCCCTTCACCGCTGATCTCGAGCCGAACCTGCTTGTCATTGTTGCGGCAATGGTCACGTACCAGACGCGGCAGGTTGGCCGTGATACTCTCCAGCGGCATCATCCGGACCTGCAGGACATGGTGGTGCAGATCGTTCACCAGGCGGGTCAACAGACCGAGCCCCTCATTGATATCATTCCAATCGTTGGCCCGGGCCGCCGACTGCAACATGTACCGGTTGGTAATCAACTCTCCGGTCAGATTAATAAACTTATCGAGCAGTCCAGTGCGAACTCGAACCGTACGCGCATCATCATCGCGCCGCAGCCCTACCCGGCGTCGATCCGCGATAAAGGAGACCTTCTCGATATCCGGCATCTCAGCGAGAATGCCGGATATTTCGGACTCATCGCCATTACTTTTTAACCAGATAGAAAGTTGACGAACCGGAAAGCCCTGCTGCATGTCGGCAATCGTCGGCTTGCATGATTCTACCTGGCCGACACTGCTCAATGCCTCAAGAATCAACATGGCCCGGGCGGCTGGTGCCAGGGCGTCGCCGGTCAGATCGATGATCACTTGAACAATCGGCAGGTCCTCTTCCGGCATAGCTGACGGAACGGCGTCGCCCTGCTCAGCATCAACCACCACCGCTTCAGCCACCGATGTATCTTGCGCCGCGATAAACGCTGTTACATCCCGCTCCGCTTCGCCCGCCGAGATATCGGCCAACAAACCTTCGAGCAGATCAACCCCGGCAAGCAATCGATCGATCGCTTGCGGTGGCACACTGCCTGACTTGCGGAAATCATCCAGCATATCTTCCAGATGATGCGCCAACCCGGCAGTCGCATCAAAGCCCATCGAGGCAGCCATCCCTTTGATCGAATGCGCTTCACGAAACAACGCATCTATCCCGCCACTGTCGGACGGCTCCTGCTCCAGGGCGACCGCCAGCTGACTCATATGGCGCAAGTGCTCCCCGGTTTCAGACAGGAACAGATCGTGATATTTGGACATGTCCATAGTGGACCCTAAACGCTTTTCTTCAAGCTTATTCTACGTTGCTCAAACAGCAGTAACCCGGCGAATAACATCGAGAACCCGATCTTCTTTAAACGGCTTGACGATGAAATCCTTGGCCCCTGATTGCACCGACTCAACCACCAGAGCATCTTGACCCAGGGCGCTGCACATAACAATTTTGGCATCCGGATCCTGCTTCCGGATCTCCTGCAGCGCCTCAATACCACTTTTTTGCGGCATGACAATATCCATTGTCACCAGATCAGGCTTAAGCTCGGTGTATTTGGCAATCGCCTCATCACCATTGGCCGCTTCACCGACAACTGTGTAGCCGGCACCGGTAATAATATCTTTCAACATGTTGCGCATAAACAGGGCATCATCAACAATCAGAACCCGTAATCCCATAGTTATCCTCCAGAGTTGCTTATATTTGAATAGTGTTCAGATCGTCAACCAGATCTGAGATATCAAGCATATTGACTACCAGACCCTCATAATCATAGAGCTGCCCGATAAATCTATTCTGTTTATCTTCCTGCCGATACGGTAAACAGGCGTCCGGATCAAACTGCACAATCCGAAAAACTTCGGTAACACCGAGGGCTATGCCCTCCTGTCCAGGCGGCATTACGACGACCTTGTTGACCGTCATCAGTGTCTCGATGTCGAGGTAACGTCCCAGATCGAGAACCGGTATAATGTTGCCGTGAAAATTCATCGCGCCCATCAGCCAGTCGGGCGCCATCGGTATATAATCGAGTTGCGGCATTTCGGCAATCTCCTGAATCCGGGAGATTGCCAGGCCAAACCACTCACTGCCGAGGCGAAAAATCAGTACTTTTTTCATAATCAGTCCGGGGACGAACCACTCTCCAGACGGAATCGTTTGACCTTGTCGATCAGGCCATCGGCAAACCTGGCCAGGTCTTGCGCCGAGTGTGCCATCTCTTCCATCGCCGCCGACTGTTGTTCAGTCGCAGCGGAACCCTCTTGCGTCGCCGCGGCGTTGTCAGCCACCACTTGTGAAATATCATCAACGGCACTGACCAGATGACGAGCGCCTTCAAGCTGTTGTTTTGACAGCTCAGTAATTGAAGACGCCTTGCCTTGAGCGTTGACCGCCGTATCGATGATTTCGCCAAAAGCGGTGCTGGTGGTATCGATCGCCTTTTTCCCTTCCGCCATCTCTTTGATACTGGCCTGCAACGCTTTCTCGATGCTTAAGCCCTCATTCTGGACCTTGCCGATCAACTGGGTAATCTCACTCGCCGACTCGGTGGTCGAATCTGCCAGTTTGCGGATTTCTTCAGCGACCACCGCAAAGCCACGCCCGGACTCACCGGCCCGGGCCGCTTCAATCGTAGCGTTCAATGCCAACAGGTTGGTCTTCTGCGCCACAGCATTGATCACCTCGACAATCTTGCCGACCTTCTGCAACTGACCACCGAAGGAGACCACCTGTTCGCCGCTCCGTTCAATATCGAGCAGAATCTGTTTCATGCCATCCATGGTGCGCCGAGCCGTCTCTCCCCCCTGCTGAGCTGTTTGCGCCGTCAGATCGACCGCCTCGAGAACCTTGCCGGCGGCTGCAGCCACCAATTCGGTGTTCAGCGCCATATCCTTGATCAGACGCGAAGTAACTTCGACTGTCTCAGCCTGGGTTTCGGCCCCCTTACTGACCTGCTCCACCGTATTGGACAATTCGTGGCTCGAAGCTGCCATCTCTTGCGCTGTCGCCGACAGGCCCTGGGCCGCATCGGCGACCTGACCAGAGGCTGACCTGACCGAGCCGACCAGCTCACGCAGGTTGTTGTTAACCAGGTTCAGTGAATTTGCCAGATCATGGGTCTCGTCACAGGCAATACTATCCTTCAACCGGATCGTCTGTGATAGATCGCCATGGCTGATCCGCTCACTCGCTTCACGCAAAATCTTTATGTTGCGGGTAAACACTCTGGAAAACAACGCCCCGATAATCAGACCGGCCAGGAGCGCGCCGCCCACCGACACATACTGCTGGATCCAGAAATCCTCGATACCGAGTCGCGGGACAATAAACAGATTCAGCAACACCGTAACGAAGACGATGCCGATAAAACCCATGGTAAACTTGTGAGAGATTTCTACGCGCATTCTTCCACTCCTTCAGTTAGATCAAGCAAATTAGCCACCCGACTACAGGGCAACGCTCTGTTCAGATGAAGCGATACAGCGATAAATACGTTCGACCGGATATTCTGATCGGTAGAGATGGCGAACCTCCCCGACCATTGTTTCCGCACGGCCCAGCACCAGAAAACCATTTGGACCGAGTGCCCGGGCAAAACGGGCCAGGATTTTAGCCTGTTCCTCCCGGGAAAAATATATCATGACGTTGCGGCAGAGAATCAGATCCGCCTGAGGATAATCCGCCTCGGCCAGAATGTTCTGTTGCTCAAACTGCACTTGCTCCCGTATTTTCTCGTCGAGCCGGAAACGCCAGCCGTCAAACTGCGTAAAATATTTCTGCCGTACCGACTTTGGCACCTCAGCCAACCGTTGGGCATCATACTCACCATCTCTGGCCTGCGCTAATATCTGTCTGCTGACGTCAGTCGCCAGAATTGAGATGTCAATCCGGCTCAAAGACTGTTCCTGCAGCAGCAGCGCAACAGAGTAAGGTTCCTCACCACTCGAACAGCCGACACTCCAGATCCGCAACTCACTCGCCTGCTCGCGCCGTTTTTGCTCCAGCAATTTTGGCAGAACCTTTTCTTCCAACACCAAAAAGGTCGACGGGTTACGAAAAAAATGCGAGACATGAATCGTCAAAATTGCTAATAACGCATCGAGTTCATCGTCGTCTGACCGGAGGAACTCGACATAAGGTGTAGAGCCGTTAAAGCCCCGCGCCCGAACCCGACTGGCGATACGCCGCTTTATACATCGATCCTTATAGCTGCCGAGATCAAAAGCCCGCCTGGACAGCAACAGTTCACTTATTTCCTGAAAGTCTGCATCGAGGAAATCTGCGCCGACAAATGGCATTGTCGATGTTTTCTGCTGTTTATCCATCGCCGTCATCTGATTGTCATCAAATTAATTAGTTTTCGTCCGGAAAAGGACCGTTTCCAAATCGAAAACTGCACTTGTGCCATCTGGAGTTTCCGAATGGACACTAATTAG